>CAJJPW010000357.1 GCA_905193725.1 uncultured Eubacteriales bacterium | reverse complement strand
CATCAGCCTTCCTATCGTATCGTAATCTGCTTCTTTGCGGTCGATGACTGCCATCATCTCACCGGAACAGAGTACTCCGATCCGGTCTGACATCTGAAACAGTTCATCCAGTTCCTCTGAAATAAGAAGCACGGCAACCCCTTTCCGGCACTGTTCCAGAAGAATCTCATGAATGCCTTCTGCCGCACCGATATCCAGTCCCCTTGACGGATAGACCGCGATCAGAAGAACCGGATCTCCTCCGATTTCTCTCGCAACTAACAGCTTCTGCTGATTTCCTCCTGACAGATTAGAAATGATCTGGTTAGGCCCTGAGCATTTTACCCGCAAACTGCCAATCATTTCACCGCATTTGCTTTTTTCCAATTTGCGGCGTATTACCTTGTTTTTACAAAACTTTTTCATAGCGGCATAGCTCATATTTTCTTTTACGCTCATGGTAAGTACCAGACCTTGTGTCTTGCGTTCTTCTGGCAAATATGCAATGCCTTGATCAATAGCGTTTTTAATACCCTTAATATTGACTTTCTTTCCGTCTATCTCAATTCTGTCCGCACGGCCGCCATCCAGGCCGCAGATTGCGCGGATCATTTCACTTCTTCCAGCACCGTTGAGCCCTGCTACGCCCAGGATTTCTCCCTTATATAGATCAAAGCTAACATCATGCGTTCCCGCTTCACTTCTCAAATTCTGTACAGAAAGCATCGGATTTGATTTATCCAGCTGCTTATCGTGATGCACAAAGAAAGAATTTACATCTCTACCTACCATCTTGGTGATGATATCGTCTTTCGTAAGGCCGTCCATGCTACAGTCATCTGTTACCACGCCGTCTTTTAATACAATCAACCGATTGCAAGTCTCAAAAAACTCTTCCAGTCTGTGGGTGATATAGATAATGCCAACGCCCTCGTTTTTCAAACTGTGTACAATATCAAATAAATGCTCTGTCTCTTTTGCATTCAGCGTGGCAGAAGGTTCATCCATCAACAAGAGCTTGGGATGTATCGTAAGTGCTTTTGCAATTTCCACTAACTGTTTATTTGCCACACTTAGGTCTTGCACCAAAGCCCTCGGATCCACTGCTGTTGCGCCGACTTTTTCCAAAAATTCTTCGCTATCCCGATACATCTCTTTCCACTTCACCCTGGAAAGTCTTCTCTTTTCTGCAGAATGTCTCATGAAAAGATTTTCTGCTACAGATAATTGGGGAATTAAGCTAAACTCCTGGTAAATTACTGAAATACCCATTTTCTGTATTGCCAATGGATGTCCAAAGGGTATCTTTTTATCTTCAATCCATATTTCCCCTTTTTCTGGGATATGGGTTCCTGCAATCGTTTTCATCAATGTGGATTTTCCAGCACCGTTTTCACCTGCCAGTCCAATCACATCGCCTTTATGGACCTGCATGCTCACATCAAACAGGACTTGTACACCTGAAAAGCTCTTATTAATACCCTGTATATCGCATAAAGGTTTTGACAAGTAATTCACTCCCTTCATTTTTTAACTGGCGCCACTTATTATAGCGGCGCCAGTTAAAATTCCATTTGCCATCAATCTTGTCTTCGGTTTATTAATATTATTCCTCGATTGTAGAAACGTGTGTCGAACCACTTTCTTCTAATTGAGCGACATACTGGTCAACATTTTCAGCAGTAACCATACCTCCAGTAAATGTGATGTCTTTTTCAATCTCTTCACCGTTTAAGTATTTCATCGCCGTCTCTACTGCTAATCTACCAAAGTCAATAGGGGAATACAGCATACAACAAGCCATTTTTCCCTCTTTTACAGCTTCAATCGCATCTTTAGAACCGCCATTGCCAATTACTAAAACGCCATCCAAACGGTCAACTTCTTCTAACGCCTTGATTGCGCCTAAAGCGATTTCATCTTCGTGAGTATATACAACGTCGATCTCACTTTGTGATTGGAGAATATTTTCCATAACTTCCAAGGAGTTGGCTCTAGAGTAATCAGTAGGTTGTGCGGCTACGATTTCCAGACCAGGATGTTCTTTTTCCACTTGGTCGTGGAAACTGATTTTTCTCTCTTCGGCTGGCAGATTACCAGGAACACCTTGCAACTCCACTACTTTACCTTTTTCTTCACCGTATCTTGCTACCATCTGCTCTGCAGCCCAGTCAGCAGCGTCATAGCCGATTTGGTAGTTGCTCTG
>CAJJPW010000356.1 GCA_905193725.1 uncultured Eubacteriales bacterium | reverse complement strand
ATTTCCAGCGCCTCGCACCGGAGCGTATATCTGGTGCACAACGGGGTGAAAAGCGGCGCCCTCAACCAGATTTACATCGGCCCGCCCACAGGTGCCTTGGAGGACATCTCCATCTATCCCATGACCAATGGCAAGGGAAATGTGGGCACCTCGGCCTATGCTTGGGATTACGTGTATCGCAAACATGCCAGCACAGGCTCCAGCCAGGGCATCAAGGGGAATTTTGCCCCCTACGACGAGGAAGAGGCCTATGAGGAGCTCAAACAGCTGCCCATCTACACTTATTCGTATCGGAAGACCCAGGAGGATGGAACGCTGGGGGAGGCGGACCCAGAGGACTTCAACATCGGCAGCATTGTGGAGAAGATGCCGGTGGGGACGGTCAGCAGCGTGGATTTACAAGAGGGAAACGTCCAGCACTATGATGTGGACAGCTTTATGTTCTTTTTGGCAGGGGCGGTAAAGGCCTGTCAGAGAAAGATCGAAGAGCTGGAACAGAAAATCGAGTATTTAGAAGAGAGCAAAGGAGAGTAATATTATGGCACTGAAGAGAAATTATATCACCAAATCTGGCGTAGCGGTAGCGTACTGGAAGCTGAGCAACTTTAGCCCTGTATTATCCCAAAAGATCATGAACATCGAGCTCGTTCCCTATGTGAGCGACAGGACCCGGCAGGACGGATATGAGCCGGTATTTGAGGAGAAGAGAATGGTCCGGGTAAATAGGCAGAACTTCGAGGAGTATTTTTCTCCCGAAGCGCTGAACAGAAACTCGCAGAAGAACTTTTATGAGGTGATTTACCAATTTGTCAAGGAACAGGACGAGTTTTTCCAAAATGCACAAGACTGTTAATAGAGCAGCGAGGAGGATAATATGATTACAAGATATCGATATACCACAAAGGGGCTGGCACTCAATGCCAGCGCCGCTTTGGGGACGGCCATTCACATCACCAAAGCGGAGTACGGGAATGGTGCATCTGAGGATTTAGTGGCGATGGAGCAGCTCTCCAACAGCCTGGGACAGATGACCATTACCCACATGGAGATGGTGGATGGTAACGCGGTGCTCAACGTACTGTTTACCAATGCACAGGTGGAGACGGGGTTTGACCTGACCCAAATTGGCGTATTTGCAAAGGGTGTAGAGGAAGATGGCACCGAGGGAGAGGAGATTTTGTACCTGATCGGTCAGGCCACTACGCCGGATACCATTCCCCCCATCTCCCAGGGGAATGTGCAGATTCAAAACCAGATCACTTGTACATTTTCAAACGATGTGAGCTTAACAGTTGATTTTAACCCAAATGGCCTGGCCACCCAATCCCAGTTGGCTCAAAAGCTGGATAAAGCGGGTGGGACGATGAGCGGCACGCTCACCATGGAGGGAGGAGTGAATCTGTTCTTAGAAGGGGGAAGCGGACTGTTTGGGCAGCGGTACGATGGCACTACTATGCAGCTGATCGGCCTGGGCAACACTGAAAATGACAATCTGTACGTAGGCAGTACAAGTACCACAGGCACCAAGCACACCGGCAACACCTATCTCTGTGTCGGGGCGAATAAGGGATTGTATGCAGTCATCGGGGACAATTACCACGGCATTTACCATGAGGGAAACCGAATGAAGACGAAACTCCTGTGGTCGGGCAGTTGGAATACGGGCAGTATCACCGTGCCGGGGCTTTCGGACTACACGGTGTTTTACGTGGATATTGCCACGGCAGGCACGGGAATATTGGCGGTGAAGGAGACGGATTTCTTTAGAGGAGGGAATCTCTATACCGACGCCAGCGGAACCACCTACATGGCCACGATAGCGGCGACGGTGAGCGGAGGGCAGCTGACGTATATTAACTGCCACTCCCGGTCCATTACCACGGCAGGGGTAGTAGGGCCCGGGGAAGCGGGGCTGGCGGTAGCGGCGATTTACGGCGTCATCTAAAAAGGGGAAGATACAGCTGGGCTGGTAGCGTGACGCTGCACCCACGTACGCGAATCTATTTCCCTGTTTCCCGCAGTGTACTACCCTCGGTAGGCAGCGTGACGCTGCACCCATGTACGCAAATAGGTGGCCCTGTTTCCCGCAGTGTACTACCCCCGGTAGGGAGCGAGACGTTGGACCCAATGGCGTATAGGGAATGAGGATAAGGCAGATAGGAATCGTCCTCGGTAGGCAGGGAGCTGGTGGA
>CAJJPW010000355.1 GCA_905193725.1 uncultured Eubacteriales bacterium | reverse complement strand
AAAATTTTTATGAAAACTTCTTAAGCGTTTTCAGAGTCTTTGCGTATTTTGATAATCACCTTGAGCGCTTTTTTAGAGGAGACCAACTCCATGATCTTCTCTATCTCGTCCATGGGCTCAATGTGAGAGTAAAAGTCCTTAGGATTGATGGCACCCTGCTGGATGAAGCGGATGTTCTCCTCCATCACATCATACTCCCCTAAGGGGAAGTTGAGCATCTGCAATTTCGTGCTGTTCTTCAGCTTGCTCAAATCCAGAAGAAGGTCGTCCTTTTTCAGCACACCCATAGAGCCAGCCACACCCAGAGGCTTTAACATCCCAGAAATCTGTAGCAACACGCTGCTCTTGCCCACCGCGTCAATGCCGATGTCAAACAGCTTGCCTCCTAACGCCTCCGTTACATCCTCTTTGGCAAAGTTGATGGCCCTGTCTACCCCTGCCACTCTCACGGCGTTCTCCAGTCGATCCTGCTGGCAGTCCACAATGTACACAGATTCTGCCCCCAGTATCTTGGAATAGGTAGCTACTGCTGTGCCCATGGGGCCTGCTCCAAAGATGATCACATCCTTGCCCGGCCCTACGCCAAAGTTCCTGGCTGCACTGAGGCTCTCACTGAGAGAGAGGAGCATCGCTCCATCCACAAAGTCAAAGTCTCTGGGCACTTGTTGAAACTTCTTGTAGAACGGCAGATCCTTTTGCTCATAGCCATCCTCCAGCATCGCCTTGTGGTCGGCCACTAGCCCGTATTCTGCCATTCCGCCATAGGTTTTGGTATACCCATTGCCCACATCCGGCCTTAGGTTGTTGTGGATAAACCGGTCTCCCGGCTTGATATACCGGACTTTTTTGCCTACCTCTACCACTTCGCCACAGCCTTCATGCCCTAGTACAGTGGGGAAATCCTGTAATCCCTCTTCCTTGAGCATGGTGGCGTTGATAATGTGGAAGTCGCTGCCATTGCAAAAGCCACAGTACTCCACCCGCACCAAAGCCTCATAATCGCCACACACTGGCTTAGGCACATCCTCTGCTACCCGCACTTTTCCCGGGCATCCACTACAATTGCTCTCATCATTTCCATATTGCTACACTCCCCGTCTCTGCTATTAAGAGACGCTGCCATCCTATTTCAAAAGTTCGTCTTCCAGCCCAGCGATTTTGTCTAAAAAGCCCTGTAACATAGCCTTTCTCTCTGGAGTTGCACCTGGCGCAAACTCTGTCTTCAAGAAAGTATCCACGATGTCGCAGGCCATTCTGGGGGCCAGCATCAGGCCGCCAAAGGTGATCACATTGGCGTTATTGATCTCCCGGCAGTTTTGGGCGCTCCAAACAGATTCCACTCTAGCGGCAGAAATGCCTTTATATTTGTTGGCCACGATGCTCACGCCCACGCCGCTGCCGCAGATGATAATGCCTCTATCCGCCTCTTTGCCAGAAACGGCCTTTGCCACATTGCAGGCGGCATCTATGTAATCCACGTTATTCTCTGGGGTCTTCATCCCCAAATCCATCACTTCATGTCCCTGCTCTTTCAGATGTTCGATGACCGCGTCTTTCAACCCAATGGCCAAGCGGTCCGCGCCAATTGCTATTTTCATATCTATCTCTCCTTTCCATGCCCAACTCTATCGATGAGCCTCTTCTGCTATGTGTTGATTGCGCAGTGTGCGCATGGCCACTGCAATGGCCACTGCCTCCTCCGCCTCACGGAACACGTCCTTTCCCAGCTTCACTCCAAAGTGAAACTCCATGGTAGCCAACTGCTGAGCGTACAGCATCATAGTGCCATCCACTGTTTGGATGCCCCGCGCTTGAGCGGCCTTTAAAAAGGGTGTGGCTGGATAAAGTACATCGGCACAAATACTCCCCTGAGGAATGTAGTTTACAAAGTCCATAAAGGGCAGGTCGGTTCCCGATCCCTCCATGCCCAGGGAAGTGCACTGCACCACCACATCTGCCTTGACGGCAAACTGACGAAACGCCTCTGCCGTCCAATCTCCTACCTCTACCTTCACGTCAAAAAACTCGTGGAGTGTCTTTTCGATATACTGTGACTTCTCCTTGGTCCGGTTGACGATCATGATGTGGTTGACACCAGCTGCACAGAGCTCTGCCGCAATGGCACCCGCCACCGATCCAGCGCCGATGATCAGTGCGGATTTTCCCTGCAAGGTATCCACATTTTCCTCTATGGCAATTGCCAT
>CAJJPW010000354.1 GCA_905193725.1 uncultured Eubacteriales bacterium | reverse complement strand
GAAAAAGCCAAACAAGCAGTTGCCAATTCCGCGAGTCACGATAAACTTCTCCCCTAAATCATCTCGAAATTTAGAGGGTACAAACACTCTGCCTTTTGTATCCACAGTGTGTTGGTACTCGCCAATTAGCAACTTTTTCACCTCCAATTAACCACTTTGCTCTACTTTAACCCACTTCTATATAATTATTCGCTATTTTGGCTGTAATCCCTTCCACTTTTCACATCTTTTTTTGTAAATTTTTACGCTTGTTATAGGTATTTTTAGCGATTTTTTTACAAATACCATATGCAGTATGGGCATAAAAAATACAGGTCAATATATTGAAGAAAATTGTCCTGCATTTGACTTGTAAATTTATAGAAATGGAATAATAATTTTCTTATCCTTCCATCCATTTCCCATTTTAGAGAGGTTTTTGTCCGTTTTTGTTATCAGCGCCACAGTACAAAACGTTTTCGTCTCCCCCACTTGGCGCTTCAACACGCTGTCATGATGGTAAAATTTCATTTTCTCTGATTGTTTGCTCCCCTAACGTGGAGGACAAATGCCTTTCGCCATCTCACCTCTGCTCCACTCCATAGGCAAAAGCGACAGGAAGATGCTCCTGTCGCTTTATTGCACGAGACTTTTCAATCGATAAAGTGCGTCCTCAATCTGTTTTCATATTGTGGATATGGAATCCCCTGTTCCTCGCCAGCCTGGATGTTCTTCAACAACCAAGCCATGTTCTGCGCAAGTGTCCTCATGGTTTGCAGCCCCTCCTCATCCTTGCGCACGTCTTGGGGAGTAAAACCGTGCACTTGATTCCAATATTGGGAGCCAACGATGTGCATATTGCAAATTCCAAAGTATTTATTCAAGCGGTCAAAGGCCGCAGAAGCACCTCCACGCCGGCAAGAGACGACGGAAGCCGCTAGCTTCCCCGCCATCCTATCTTCACTGCAATAGAATAGTCGATCCAGAAACGCGCATAGCTGCCCGGCAGGGCCTGCATAGTAGACAGGAGATCCTACCACCATGCCTGCGTACTCCTCTAATCTTTCCAGCACTTTATTGACCAGATCATCAAATACGCATCTTCCCGTGGTGCTGCATTTGCCACACGCAATACAGCCTGCAATGGGCTTTTTGCCCAGATATAACAACTCCGATTCCACGCCTTCCCTTACAAGGGTATTGGCAATTTCTCTCAAGGCCGTATCTGTGCAGCCATGTTCATTTGGGCTACCGTTAATCAGCAAGATTTTTTTCATTTCTATCCCCCTTGCTATTTCTTTACTGAATTGCTTTGCCAAGGTCATGGGCTTGCTGCAATTCTGGCTTGCTTTGTATATCGCCTACCGCCATCACACCGCCACACAGTACTTTCCCTAGGCTTTTCCAACCAAGATGCTTTTCCAAATTGTCGTACCAATAAAGGGTTTCCTCAAAGCCATGGCCCTCTGCTGCCATCAAGAGAATACTCTCCTTTTTTGGGGTTGCGATAATTTGGGTCGCACTCTGCCACAGCAAATAGTCGATCAAAGGCCATTTTCAGTTGGCCACTGATCGTCCAATAATATAGAGGGGTTGCCAACACAACAATATCTGCCTCTTGATATGCGGGATAAATTTGATCCATATCGTCCTTTTGCACACAGGGACTTTCAGGATTTTTTCCCCCTCCAAAGCATCCTTTACATCCGCGGATGTTCATGCTCTCCAAAAAGAATTCCGTTACCCTATTGCCCACACTCTCCGCTCCTTCTGTAAAAGAGCGAATCAGCGCAGCGGTATTGCCATTTTTGCGAGGACTGCCATTCAATATGACGATTTTTTTGCTTATTTCCAACTTCTCCCTTTCCTACTAAAATTGATCCGCTAATTCAGCAGCCTGCTTACAACCCTCTGTCTTTTCAATATCGCCGGTATTCAGAACCCCAGGGATCAGCACTTCGCCTACCATATGCCATTTCAATAGAGCGGCAGAACGCTCTATGGGAATCCGTACCCCATCCAAAACAGATAGATCCGCTTCTTCACAGCATGCAATTAGGCCACATTCCTTTTCAGCAATATCCTTTCCCGCCACACAAAACGAATATAGTTTGTCAATGATGCATTTGATCTGGGCCGGAATGGAATACCAGTACACCGGCATAGTGAAGACTACCCCATCTGCCTCTAAAATGGCAGGGGCAATGGTGTTAAAGTCGTCGTCAAATGAGCAAG
>CAJJPW010000353.1 GCA_905193725.1 uncultured Eubacteriales bacterium | reverse complement strand
AGATTCACCGGATGACCACCCTTTGCGGTGCCTCTATTCCGAAGAAATTCCAGAGAATTATGGATCGATATGAGGATGATCCAGTGGCACTGCGGGATGCGGGCATTGCCTATGCTACAGAACAGATCATCGACCTGCTGTCCAATGGAGTGCGGGGAATTCACCTCTATACCATGAACAACCCACTGGTGGCCATTAAAATCACCCAGGCCGTTCGCACGATTTTGGCGAATATCAACCGGTAATGGCAATGAACGAGCTGCATATCGATATAGAAGAAGTGCTCCGGTATTTGCAAATGCCCCTGGACAAGGTAGATGAGGGCACTTTGCAGCAGCTGGAAGATACCAAACAGATGCTAAAACGGCTCATTGCCCCCAGCTATGTGCAGTGCTGCTATCCTCTGTGCATTGAGGGAAATCGAGTGCAGGTAGAAGACACGGGGATTGCCTTTGCCTCTCATGATTTAGCGATTCATCTCAAGGATTGCCATAAAGCGTATTTTATTGCGGCAACGTTGGGGCTGGGCGTGGATAGACAATTGGCCTACTTAAAAAACCGAGATGTGATGGGCCAAGTGATGCTGGACGCCGTAGCTAGCGTAGCCATAGAGGACTATGTAGAGCAGCTCAACGATGCCGTAAGGCGAAAGGAAAGAGAAGGGGGCTGCGATACAGCCATGCGATTCAGCCCCGGATATGGGGATTTCCCCTTAGAAGATCAGGAGAAAATGATGCTGCTCACAGACGCTACCAAAAGAGCGGGAATTCACCTATTGCCCAGTTTGATGATGCTTCCCTGTAAGAGTGTCACGGCCATCATTGGTGTGAGCAATACCCCTCAAAAGCAGGAATATACAGAGAGTAAATGCAGCAGATGCCAACTGCGGGAGCACTGCCGCTATCGCCAACAGGGCCAGAGCTGCGGCAAAGACAAAGGTTGCACAGGTATATTGAGATAAACCTTACGGCGGTATAGATAAAAGTTGCAGAAGAGAACACAGAAATTGAGATAAAATGCCAGGCCAATATCCAAAAAGTAGGATTTGGCTTTGTTCTAGAGGAGGAGAGTCATTGGACATTCAATCCTATTGCCAGGAGAATTTTTTGATTTTTGATGGTGCTATTGGCACTATTTTGCAGAGGGAGGGGGCACTGAAACTAGGTGGACACCCCAATTTACTGAACCTAGAAAATCCCGAACTCATTTTAAACATTCACAAAAGATATTTAGAGGCGGGCAGCCAAGTGGTTACCACCAATACCTTTGAAGCCAACCGGGTGAAATTAGAGGGTACAGGGGCCAGTGTGGAAGAGGTGATCCAAAAGGGAATCCAAATCGCAAAACAGGCTGTAAAAGAGGTAGAGGCTGACGCTTGGGTCGCTCTAGATGTGGGGCCGATTGGGCAGCTGTTAAAACCAATGGGCACCTTGAGCTTTGATGATGCCTATGACATCTACCGTCAGCAGGTGGTAGTGGGACAAGCCCAAGGGGCGGATTTGATTCTCTTTGAGACCATGACAGATCTGATGGAGCTGAAGGCCGCGGTGTTAGCGGCCAAGGAAAATACGACGCTTCCTATCTTTGCCACTATGACCTTTGAGGAGACGGGGAGGACGTTTACCGGGTGTACGATCGAGAGCATGGCCTGTGTGTTGGAAGGGTTGGGCGTAGATGCCATAGGTTTTAACTGTAGTATGGGGGCAAAACAGCTGTTCCCATTAGTGAAAAAACTCACCAAACTCACGGCGCTGCCCATTATGGTACAGCCCAATGCGGGTATGCCCAGAGAAATAGAAGGGCAGACTGTCTACGATATGGATGCGGCTACCTTTGGACAGTGGATGGGCAAATTTGCAGACTTAGGTGTGTCCATCTTAGGGGGCTGCTGTGGCACGGATTTTGTGTATATCAGGGCAATCAAACAGGCCTTAGCGGAAAAAGATGTGTCTAAAAAGAGAGAAATTCCCAGCAAGTCCTGCGTATGTACTGCCTCTAAAATGGTAAACATAGATGACATCCGCGTAATAGGCGAACGGCTCAATCCCACGGGCAAAAAGATGCTCAAACAGGCATTACTGGAGCATGATATGGATTACATTATGAAACAGGCTGTGGAGCAAGTGGAGGCTGGTGCAGATATCCTAGACGTAAATGTGGGGCTCCCTGACATCAATGAGCCACAGATGATGAAAGAAGTGGTGGAAGAACTTCAAG
>CAJJPW010000352.1 GCA_905193725.1 uncultured Eubacteriales bacterium | reverse complement strand
TGTGGCCTGTCCCCCGAGGCCTCGTCATACGCCTGATGGGGGACAAAGTGGTCTAGAAGTGCGGCCAAGCCTATCCCAGCGCCCAAAGATGCCACGGCGATGAAAATGCTTAAGGGATGAGAAAAGGATCCCTCTAAGAAATTCACTGCGTTGGGGAATAGATCGGTAAAGGATACGCTGATCATCACACCGGCAGCAAATCCCAGGGAAATAGAGAGGAGCTTTTCGTTCTTTTTAGGGGAGATTAAAATAAAGAGCATGCCCAACAAAGTGGCAAGGCCGGCTGCTACAGATAAGATGAGAGCTTGTACTTCTTGTGACATGGCGTTCTCTCCTCCTTCACAAATTTTTCGATCCTCTCTCATGAAATACTATACTCAGATAATAACCAAAAAATACATAGGCCAAACGGAAAAGAGTCGTGAGAAAGGCGAACTCTACTGAGTGAGGAAACCCTAAAGCTCACTCCTACGAGAACTGGCTGAGACAGCCCAAACAAAATAGGTAGGCCACACACCTGGACTCGGTAAAAGTATCAACCCATGCTCCTCGATCCATCAAACCACTCCTGCCAAAAGACCTCCCAGCTCAATGGGAGAATCCATTTCAGGCAATCCATAAGGTGAAAGCGCCTGGAAATCAAAAAATAGCTCCTATAAGAAAAGCCGAAATCACAACATGACTCCGGCTAAGTGCTTTCACGAAACGCAGCAATGAGAGAGCCGCACGCAGCAATGAGAGAAGCCGCCCTTTTCCCCTCTGCCAGCTCTCACAAGCAATCAGGCCTTATCTTTGGCAGAGCGCTACCGATATGCCTGCACGCCTAGCAGTTTGAGGTCGTGGGTGATGTAGCCCTCTTTGGTCTCATAAGGGTCAGAATAATCGGTGGAGAGGTACTTCTTGTTGTCGTCGGCAAAGACGGTGACAAAAACGCTGTCCTCTTTGCCCAGCCATTGCTGTGCCATAATACAGCCTATCATATTGGCGCCTGAGGATACACCCACCCCGATGCCCAGCTGCTCGGAGAGCATTCTGGCCATGATGATGGAATCCTGATCGTCCACAGAGACCACTCGATCCAGCTCGTCTAAGTGGATGAGGTCCGGCACAAATTCGTCGGAAATCCCCTGTATCCGGTGCTGCCCCACCTTATACCCTGTGGAGAGGGTGGGGGAGTTCAAAGGCTCTAGGGGGTGTACTTTGCAAGAGGGGTTGTGCTCTTTGAGACACTTGCCGATGCCCATGATGGTGCCGCCGGTGCCCACGCCTGCCACTACGCCGTCTGGAGTGATCCCCAGACGCTCTAGCTGGGAGATGATCTCCGGGCCGGTAGAGAGATAGTGGGTCATGGTATTATCAGGGTTGGAGAACTGTCTGGGCAGGAATACACCACCCTGTTTGGCCAGATCCTCTGTCATCTGAATGGAGCCCAAAAATCCCCCTTCTTCTTTGGAGACCAAGCGGACTTCTGCCCCAAAGCTCTGCATCAGGTTGATCCGCTCCCGGCTCATCCAGTCGGGCATGTAGATGATGACCTTGTGCCCCAGATACCTTCCTACCGCGGAAAACGCGATGCCCGTGTTGCCACTGGTGGCCTCTACGATGATATCTTCCGGTTGGATCAGCTCCTGCTCATAGGCCTGCTTGAGCACGTAATATGCCACTCTGTCCTTGATACTCCCTGTGAGATTGTAGTACTCTGCCTTGGCGAAAATTCTGCCTGGCTTTCCTCGATACAAAAACCGAATCTCCAAAATGGGAGTGTGGGAGATCATCGGCGCAATTTCGTTAAATCTTTCTAGTATATCCCGTTGCATATTCCTTAATCCTCTATTTCACTTGCAAAATCACAAATTATTGACTTCCTTAAAACTGCTCCCGCAGCCTCTGCTTGCGCAGCTCGCTGCGCTTTTTGCCAGCTTCCCACTCCAGCTTTTCTTCCGGCGTCTGGATGATCAGCTGGGGAACAGGGGCAGGGCGCTCCTTTTCATCCAGCGCCACTAGCACCAGATATGCCTGATTGATCAGCTCTTTTTTGCCGTCTAAGTGCTCTACAAAGGTGTCTACCCGCACCTCCATAGATGTCTTGCCGGTGTAGGTCATTCTGCCCTGGAGGACGACGGTGTCGTTCATTCTGCCAGGGGATTTAAAGTTTAAGTGGTCGATACAGACGGTGGTCACGTTGCAACCCGAGTGCCTTCTGGCCACCACAGCGGCTACC
>CAJJPW010000351.1 GCA_905193725.1 uncultured Eubacteriales bacterium | reverse complement strand
CCAGGTTGTAAAGGATACACGGCGCATCAAGATGCCCCAGAGACACTTTGGACATTATCTCCGTTATCTCCTCAAGAGTGCCTGTTCCGCCCGGAAATGCAATGAACACATCTCCCAGCTCTATCATCTTTTGTTTTAGCTCCTCCAATGTGAAGGACAGCAGATCTTCTCTCATATTGCCTTTCTATTTCTCCCGCTGTTTTCCCTATCGTGGATGGCAAAAGGGCCATCTATTTTAGGATCCACAGTCGCTAAACCCATATTTTCTATTCTCTGGAGCGTCTCTCCACAATATATCAAGCCGCCCATTTTGCTTTCTATTCTCTCAGACAGGGAATCTGCTTTGTGATTTCTTTTGCCAGATACATCACAGTCCCCATTTATTTTCCCCACTCTATTTTCGCCGAAAGGCGGCGATGAAAAACCCATCAATGCCGTCTATGTGGGGAAACAGCTGTAACATGCCATTTTTCACCCGGCTCATGATGGAGGCGGGCAGGATATTCGAGAGGTTTTCCTGCTGGTACTCTGGATGCTCTGCCAAAAACGTCTCTACATTCTCCTCGTTTTCCAGTCTGTCTATGGTGCAGGTGCAGTATACCACTCTGCCGCCAGGTTTCACGTACCCAGCGCTGGCCTGCAAAATCTGCCGCTGCACTTCTCTAAGCTGTGCCAGGTCGTCCTCTCTCTTGTGGTATTTGATGTCCGGCTTGCGGTACAGCAGCCCCAGCGCCGAACATGGGGCGTCTATCAGCACCCGGTCAAAGCCATTTTCCCACTGGGGATTTTCCCGTGTGGCGTCCTGGTGCACCACCTCTATGGCGGATGTGAGCCCCATTCTCTGGATGTTCTGCCGGATGAGTTCCAGCCGGTGAGGGTGGATATCCCCGCTCACCACCTGTACCCCCTCTGCCTGCTCTGCCCCGTAGGCGCTCTTGCCCCCGGGAGCGGCGCACAGATCCAGCACTTTATGGCCTTGTTCTATCCCCAGCGCCTGGACGCACAGCATGGAGGCCTCGGACTGGACGGCGATTTTTCCCTCCACAAACCAGGGGATGCGAGAGATATCCCCGATGTTTTTCACGTAGAATACATCTTGTAGATATCTCCCCCTCCGATACTCCAGATTTTTTTCTTTCAGATGTTCCTCCAGCTGCCATGAGGTCAGCTTTTTCGTGGCTCTGATGGGGGTATACTCGCTTCTGCCCTCGTAGGACAGCATCTTCTCGGTAAAGTCAAAGCCGTAATCTGCTATGTATTTTTCACACAGCCACTTGGGGTAGCTGTACATCACCTCTAAGTACCGGGCGGGTTTTTTTTCGCTGTCTGGGTAGGCAATGGCCCCCATTTCCGCCGCCAGATGGCGCAGCACCCCGTTGACAAATCCCTTGAGCTGGGGTTTGCCGATCTTCTGGGCCAATTTTACCGACTCGTTCACCGCCGCACTCTGGGGCACCTTTTCCATAAACAGCAGTTGGGTGGCCCCCAGCCGCAAAATATGGCGAATGGAGCGGTGCACCCGCTTGCCCCGGGTAAATTGCTCCAGCACAAAATCCACTCTGCAAATGTTCTGCACAGTGGCGTAGGTGAGCGCGGTGATAAACCGCCTAGACACTTGGTCTGGCACCTTGCTCAAATGTTCTTTGAGGGAGAGGTTTAAAAACTTCCCCTCGTCCAGTACGTCTTTTAAAATCCACAGGGCGATTTCCCGTTCTGTTGCCACGCTACTCTCCTCTCGCCCGCTATTTCAGCACGGTGCCCACTTTAAGCTGCTTTCCCCGGAGAAAGTCCGCCGCCGGCATGGGCCGGGATCCTGGGAACTGCAAGGTGTCTATGGAGAGGAGTCCATCTCCCCCACACACGATAAGGCCCTGTTTGCTGTCTGCCCCGAGGATCTCCCCCGGCACCCCCTGGGCCTTTTGCCCCAGCACGCTCACGGCAAACACCTTGACCTTTTGCTCCTCATAGAAGGTATACGCCCCCGGCATCGGGTTGATGCCCCGCACCAGGTTTTTGATCTCCCGGCAGGGCTTGGTGAAGTCGATGCGCCCAAACCCCTTGGGGAACATGGGGAAATAAGTCATTTCCTCCTCCCTCTGGGGGATGGGGGTCAGCGTCCCTTGGAGCAGCGCCTCCAGCGTCTCTTTCAGCACCTGGGCTCCCACCTGGGCCAGCTGGCCATACAGTTCTCCACCGGTGGTCTCGCTGCCGATGGGTACCGGCTGGT
>CAJJPW010000350.1 GCA_905193725.1 uncultured Eubacteriales bacterium | reverse complement strand
GCCCGTTCGAATCCCTTTTATGGCCAAAAAGAAAATCTACGCAAGAGCGTAGATTTTCTTTTTGGCAGGGGCAGAAGGATTCGAACCCTCAAGGACGGTTTTGGAGACCGTAATGTTACCATTACATCATGCCCCTAATTTCTCTTATTAAAATGAGAACCTTTTACATTATAATATACTTTCTAAATTGCGTCAACACCTTTTCGGCGTTTTATTCCCATCCTTTCCCCTTCCCTCTATATTGTAAATCCTTCGGGATTGTGGTACATTAAATACAGCGTTTTTTTCGAGAATCGCTCCCTATCCATCATCTTTATACCAAAGCGGCAAATGCAGAAAAGTCGCTGTTATTTTATGAAAACTGCTGGAAAAAATCTGCCAGCTTTTAAGGAGGAATACAACATGCAAAACAAACGGGGCTTCATCGGCTGTGGCAATATGGCAAACGCCATTTTAGGCGGTATCATTCAACATAAATTGGCGGGCTGTGAGGACATCATGGTATACGATGTGTCGGCAGCAGCTATGCAGGCTGCCCAGAGCAAATACCACATCCAACTCGCAGAGGATATAGATAGCCTCATTGCACAGTGCGATATCGTCTTTTTATGCGTCAAACCCGGTGTCGTGCCCACCGTTCTTTCTCAAGTGAAGGTGCCAGACAAAGCCTTTGTCTCCATTGCCGCTGGCGTCGGCTATGAAACCCTCACAAAGGCGCTCTCCGTTCCCGCCCGCTTTTTGCGCATCATGCCCAACACCCCCCTCATGGTAGGACAAGGGATGAGTGTGTTTGCCCAGCCTTGGACGCTCACCGACAGTGAATTTGCCCTTGTCCAGAAAATCTTTGAGACCCTAGGCAACACGCTACAATTAGAGGAAAAGTTCCTTCATGCGGTTACGGGCATTAGCGGCCGCGGCCCTGCCTACTGCTATCTCTTTTTAGAGGCCATGGCCAATGCAGGGGTAAAAAACGGCCTGAGCTTTGCCGATTCTCTACAGCTTGCCGCCCAGACCATGATTGGATCTGCTCAAATGGTTCAGCAGTTAGGGCAGCATCCCGCGGCGCTCAAGGATAACGTGTGTTCCCCTGCTGGCACTACCATCGACGCAGTGGCCAGCTTGGAGCAGAGCGGTTTTCGCAGCAGCATCATTCAGGCAGTGGATATTTGCGTGGAGAAATCCAAGCGTCTTTCCTGACATTTGTAATAGGGTTTTGAAAATTGGCCTTTTGAATAGGAGCCGTCTATTATGTTAAAGCAAAATGAAATCTATGTAGCTTATGGCGACCAGCCCTTTGAAATGACCAAAATGCTGTTAGAGGCGGTGCAGCTGCGCTCTATGATTCCCCCAGGTGCTAAGGTGGGGATCAAACCCAACTTGGTAGTAGCGCAGCCCGCCACAGAGGGAGCCACCACCCATCCGGAGATTGTGGCCGCCCTCATCGAGCACCTCCAACAAGGAGGCATTCAAAATATCCTCATCTTGGAAGGATCCTGGATAGGAGATGACACCTCCCGGGCTTTTTCCGTGTGCGGATATACTGATCTCTCTAAAAAGTACGGCGTCCCTCTCTTTGACACAAAGCATGATTCCTTTGTTCGCAAAACCTTTGAGGGCGTTTCTATGGAGATCAGCAAGACAGCGCTAGAATTGGATTTTTTGATCGATCTCCCCGTACTCAAAGGCCATTGTCAAACCAAGGTAACGGGAGCGCTAAAAAACCTCAAGGGGCTCATCTCCGATAGAGAAAAGCGGCATTTTCACACCTTGGGCCTCACTCGCCCTATTGCCTATTTGAGCAAGCTATTGCCCATTTCCTTTGTGCTCACCGATGGAATATGTGGCGATTTGGATTTTGAGGAGGGCGGAAACCCTGTTCCCATGCACCGAATCTTTTGCGCCTTAGATCCAGTGCTGGCAGACAGTTTTAGCGCTCAGGCCATGGGCTACCAGCCTAGCGAGATCGAGCACATTGCCTTAGCGGCGCAGCTGGGTGTGGGGAGTATGGATCTCTCCAGCGCCAGCATTACCACGTTTGGCAGGGATACCGCTTTGGCCACCGCCCCTAAAACCAGAAAAGTGCAGCGGCTGGCAAAGTACGTGCAGCCCCAAGACGCCTGTTCCGCCTGCTACGCCAATTTAATCCATGCATTAGCACGGCTGGAATCTCAACGTTCGCCCCTATGTCCACTTCACGCCCGAGCACGGCTGGATCAACGACCCGAACGGGCTGACCTTTGCGG
>CAJJPW010000349.1 GCA_905193725.1 uncultured Eubacteriales bacterium | reverse complement strand
ACCGTACTGGTGCAGAAGCTCGTTGAGCGGCTGGACAGAGCTCCCCCCGCGGACGATGATGGCCAGCACGGCGACTCTCGTTTCCATAAACGCATTCTCCTTTGTCAAAATAAAATCATCCCTTCCGCCGTTCAGCAGAAGGGATGGAAACAGCAAATGACGACGCAGCAGGGCTGTGCCTTTGTTTTCCCTCTTCTTGTGGCTCGGAACGCATCCTCGCTGTCAGAACGGTAGAATGAATCTGGTTCGCCGCCGGTCAGAGTAGTCTTCCCGAAAGGCAAAGCGATGATACCACACTTTCGCCGCAGCGTCAAGCTGGAGGGACAATGGTATCGGATAAGCTGGAAAAAAGGCCAAAAGAAAACGTCCGTGAACAGTGCAAGGCATATAAATTCCATTGACTTTTTACATCATTTATGCTTATTATTAAAATAATAGGGAAATTTACCTCCCCTTTTAGATTTCATTTAGGAGTATGGACAATGACGAATAAAGAGATTGCTGCAAAATTAAAAATTTCTCCTGCGACTTTATCTATGATTATCAACAATCGCCCTGGCATTTCTGACGCTACCAGGAATCGCGTACTGCAACAGATAGATGAACTGGGTTTATCTGATATGATTAAATACCCCACGCCATCGCCAACGGCCCTTAACAACCTGTGTTTTGTTGTGATGAAACGCCACGGGGAAATTTTAAATCAGCATCCTTTCTTTTTACTTCTCATGGAAAACATTGAAAAGCAAGCTCGTTTGCTTGGCTTTAACGTACTCATGACGACGATTGATTATCGCAGTTCCATGCCCTCTCAGATAGACCGGCTCAATAAAATGGATATCCAAGGCATTATCTTTTTTGCCACCGAAATGATAGATGCTGATATCGTCTATTTGGAAAAACTCCGCTATCCCTTTGTTTTGCTGGATAATGATTTTACGAAATTTAATGTAAACACTGTGGCCATCAACAACCCGATGGGCACCTTTCAGGCCATTGAACACCTGGTGGAATTGGGCCATCGCAAAATCGGTTATTTACAATGTCGCACCAGAATCAGCAGTTTTATCGAGCGAGAAGAAGGTTATAAAGAGGCCTTGGAAAGCTTCGGGCTTGCTTTAGATCCTCAATATATCTATTCGATCCGTTATACCGAGGAGGGCAGTTATCAGGATTTTAAACAGCTTTTAAAGCAAAACATACAGCTCCCCACTGCCCTAGTAGCAGACGATGATACCATTGTATCCGGTGTAATGAAGGCTCTAGAGGAAAATGGCATTCGCGTCCCTGAGGATATTTCGCTGGTCGGCTTTAATGACCGTCCCTCTTGTAAAATTTCGTCTCCGCCTTTGACTTCTATCAATGTTCCCAGGCATTCTTTTGGAGCAGAGGCCATTAACTTGCTTGTAAAGTTAGTAAGAAGAGATGAACAAGCCGAAGGAACTGGTCGATTTACCCGTTCCCTAAAGTTACGAGTGGGGACCCAGCTCATCAAGCGTCAATCTACGCAGCAAGTCTGTTAACGCTCTAAACAAACACAACGGTTTTTTCTTACCTTCTTTGATATGTTTTAGGCAGCAAGTAGACTGCCAAATATCCTCCTTTATCAAGGCAAAAAGCAGAGCATCTTGTGCCCTGTTTTTTGCATATAACCGAAAAGCCTCAGACGAACTTGTATTCTAAAACATTTTCATGGCCATTGCTAATTAAAGCGAGCTTGTCGTCGCCGTTCTATTTTTTACACAAATACACAAAACTTTTTTCAGCATCATGTTTTCTCTTCTCAGGCAGCGATCCGCTATATCCCATTCCATTAATCCGCTTCCTACTTGTCTTCAAGATATCCTAATAATATATTTCCCAAGGAGGAGCAATTCTAGACAATCTCTCATTTGCTAAGCGGCATTGGGGCAGAACTCACTATCCTCTTGGGGAGCCAAGATAATCTAATAACGTCTCCCTATTAATTTGTTAAATAACATCAGATACAGTGGCTTTCAATATGCCTCTCAATCAGGACTCCCAAGGGTGCTATCCCCTTGAAAGCATATATTACATAGATGGCTAAGATTGCAGCATCACGCTTCATCCATCTGCTGGTTCTATTTTAATATTCACTCCCGGGGCGCCTTGCTTTCTCTTCAACATACACTATTTCTTTGCGGCATGGGGTGCAGCGTCACGCTGCTTTCTCTACCTTTTGGTTCTATTTTAATATTCACTCCCGGGGCGCCTTGCTTTCT
>CAJJPW010000348.1 GCA_905193725.1 uncultured Eubacteriales bacterium | reverse complement strand
AATATGCGTATTCGCAGTTTATTCTTTTGAAAATTTCCCATAAACGAATATCCAAACCTCTTAAAATTTTTTATTCATCCATCTATATGATACCTATGTACAGCAAGGACAAATTATGCAGCCGTATATAGGTTTCACTTCCGCCTCATTGGGCTTTATGATATCCTACACACTTCCAAACCGGCGCTTTCTGTTTTTGTAATCCAGCAGCGCCTTTAGGTACTCCTGTTCGTCAAAATCCGGCCACAGGGCGTCGGTAAAATACAGCTCGGAGTAGGCCATTTGGTACAGCAAAAAATTGCTGATGCGCAGCTCCCCACTGGTGCGGATGATCAGATCCGGGTCGGGCACATGGCTGGTGTACAGATAGCTTGAGATCAGCTGTTCGTCGATCTCCTCCGGTTTTAACTTGCCCTCTCCGGCCAGTTGAGCGATTTTTTTTGTGCACCGCACCATCTCCGCCCGGGCGCCGTAGTTCACTGCGATGTTCACCACTAGGCCGGTGTTGTCCTTTGTCTTTTGCTGGGCGCTCACAATTGCCTCATAGACCTCCCTAGGCAGGTTTTCAATATCCCCCAGGGTGCACAGCTTTACGTTGTTTCGATGCAGCTCGCCGATCTCCCTTTTGAGGTATTCCAAAAGCAGGGACATGAGGGTACCCACCTCGTCTTTGGGGCGCTTCCAGTTTTCTGTGGAAAACGCATATAGGGTCAGGGCGGAGAGCCCAATATCCGAGCTCATGGTGATGACCCGTTTCACCTGCTCTACGCCGGCTCTGTGCCCCACGCTTCTGGGCATGAGCCTCTTTTTCGCCCATCTGCCGTTGCCATCCATGATGATGGCAATGTGCCTGGGCAGCAGTTCTTTTGGAAAATCGTAAATGGATGTGATCTCCTTATTTTTCTGTCTGGCCAATCTATCCTCCCAATGCAGCGATATCCCAAAGAAGCCCTTTGGGATACCACACGTTTACATTTCACTTGTCTGTTGTACGCCGACCTGAAACTTACAGGCCACTAACTCGATATAATCTGGATACTCTCTCTGGCGCACCACCCGCCACTGGTCAAAGCGCTCCAGTGTTTTATCCGACTCATACTGTACGATGCGGTAAGGTCTTCCCTGCTCTTTGCAGATTTCCACCGCTCTTATTATATTCATCCCAAGTAAGTCCATTTTCATACTCAGATAGACAGAATTTCTTTTTCTTTTTCCGCTGCCAGCTTGTCGATCTGTTTGATATGGTCGTCTGTCAGCTTTTGGATTTCCTCTTCCAAATCAGTATAATCGTCCTCAGTGATGACGCTGGCCTTTTTGTCCTTTTTGATAGCCTCGTTGGCATCTCTGCGAATGGAGCGGACAGCCACTTTGGATTCCTCCGCCTTTTTCTTGACCACCTTTACCAGCTCTTTTCTCCGCTCTTCCGTGAGCTCCGGGAACACCAGGCGAATCACCTTGCCGTCGTTGCTCGGGGTAATGCCCAGGTCGGATTTTAAAATGGCCTTTTCCACTGCGCTGATCATAGAAGTATCCCACAGGGAAATGGTCAAAAGCCTTGGCTCTGGCACAGCTAAGTTGCCCACCTGGCTCAGAGGCGTAAGTGTGCCGTAATAGTCTACCTTAATGCCATCTAAAAGCTGTGGGTTTGCCCTTCCTGCTTTGATGTGGGTAAATTCCTTTTTTAAAGCAGCGATGCTCTTGCTCATTTTATCCGTTGCCTTTTCAATCGCTTGATGTGACATAGAAAAACACTCTCCTATTTTCTCTTTTTCATATCTATATGATATAGTAATTTCACAGATTTTACAATATTTTATTTTATTTGACACTTGGCGGCCGCCATCGTGCCCCGGGGGCTGCTCAGGGATTGGGCCCAACTATTGGCCATTCGCTCAGCGTGCGGGGCAATTGTCTCGGCCCCATCTTTGCCCGGCTTTCCCATATGAGTAGATGATTCCCTCTTTCATAGGCTTTCATCCCCGCCTCATGGCCAATTGCTTTGGAAGCTTGTGCAACTTTGCTGGGCTACTTGATGATCGTGCCCAGTTCCTCTCCATGTACAGACCGGCGAATGGAGTTTTCCTCGTCCAGGCCAAACACGTGAATGGGGATTTTGTTGTCCATGCAAAGTGTAATAGCGGTAGTATCCATCACGCTAAGGCCCTGGTTGATCACTTCCATATAGGTGATCTGGCTGTACTTTTTGGCCTCAGGGTTGATCTTGGGGTCGCTGTCGTACACGCC
>CAJJPW010000347.1 GCA_905193725.1 uncultured Eubacteriales bacterium | reverse complement strand
AGCAAATATGCCTAGGGATAAAAGGGAAGAGATACGATGGAACAGGGAAAACTATCCAGCGGCGATTTGAAACGCTTGATATTGGAAAAACTGGAGAACAGCCGCGAGGAACTGCTTGTAGCGCCTCACATTGGGGAGGACTGTGCTGTACTGGACTTTGGAGAGCATGTCTGTGTGCTCTCTACCGACCCAATTACTGGTGCAGAAAAGGATGCAGGGAGCTTGGCTGTGCAGGTATCTGCCAACGATGTGGCCAGCTGTGGAGTGGAACCTATGGCCATGATGGTCACCTTTTTGGTGCCGCCTGATGCAAATATGGAGGACGTAGAGCATACCATTGAAGACCTGATCGCCACGGCAAAACGGCTGAACATCGCCATTGCAGGGGGGCATACGGAGATTACCGATGCAGTAAACCGCGTTGTGGTCTCTACCACTGTGCTGGGCAAGGCGGATAGACAGCATGTGGTGTTGAGCGCCGGTGCTAAGGTGGGAGATGCTATTATTTTGACAGGATATACCGCGCGTGAGGGCACGAAAATACTGCTTTCGGATTATGCAGACCAGCTAGAACAGGTGTTGGATGGCGAAGAACGGGCCCAGGGTCAAGAACTCGTAGAGGATTTAAGCGTAGTCAGAGAGGGCTTGATCGGCGCACAAAATGGGGCTACGGCCATGCATGACGTGACAGAATGCGGCGTGCTGGGAGCAGTGTTTGAAATGTGTGAGGCTTCGGGCACAGGGGCTTATTTGGAAGAGGAGCAGATTCCCGTCCATCCCATCACCCAAAAGATCGCCAATGCCTTGGAAGTAGATCCTCTGCAGCTGATTTCTAGCGGAAGCATGCTGGTGTGTATCGGGCAGGAGAGAAAAAGAGAATTGCTGGCGGCTTACCAAAAGGCAGGGATTTTGGCAAGTGAGATCGGCAGGATCACAGATTCGGAGGGAGTATTCTCTCTTAGGGGAAACATTGCAGTAGAGCTCACTAGACCAAAGAGAGATGAACTATTTCGGCTCAACGAGGTAAAATACGCAAGCCGCGGTTAAGCAGAAGAAAATCTATGTTTTGGCAGATTACGAGTTTAAATCGTTGTATTTCGTGCTAAAATAATTTACAATAATATCAAATAATGAAATGGGAGAACAGATCATGAAGAGCATGACTGGCTTTGGCAGGGCGGAAATTGAAAAGAACCAAAAAAAGATGAACATTGAGATGAAGAGCGTGAACCACCGCTTTTTGGATATCAATGTGCGCATGCCCAGACAACTGTTGTTTTTAGAGGAGGAAGTGCGCAAGGTCATTAAGAGCTCACTGGCAAGAGGCCGGGTGGATGTATTTGTCAACTTTGCCGACGAGAGTGTGCAGAATAAAAAGATCAAGGTGGATATGCAGCTGGTAAAAGCGTATATCGAGGCAGCGGAGCAGATTAAAAGACAGACAAAAGTAAAAAATGACCTGTGTGTTACGGATTTAATGAGGTCGCCGGATGTGATTACCTTTGAGGACAATGTGCTGGAGGAGGACGAACTGAGAGACCTGATCATCGTCGCCACCCAAGGAGCTGTGAACAATCTGGTTATTGCAAGAGAAAAGGAAGGGCAGCGCATTAGCCAGGATATTTTTCACCGCATTGACATTTTACTGGGCATTGTGGAGAAAATTGAGGGCAAAGAAGATGTGGTGGTTGAGGAATACAGAGAAAAGCTGCAAAAGCGCCTATCGGAGTATCTAAAGGATACGGAAATCGATGAGGCCAGATTCCAGCAGGAGGTGGTGTACTTTGCAGACCACTGCAACATCACAGAGGAGGTAGTGCGCCTGAAAAGCCATTTAACGGAGGCTAAGGCTACTTTGCAAAATGACCAAAAAGCCAGTGGCAGAAACATGGATTTTATCGTACAGGAGATGGTACGGGAGTTCAATACCATTGGCTCTAAATCTTCAGACCTGGAAATCACCAACTGGGTGCTGGAGGGAAAAAGTGAAGTGGAAAAAATTAGGGAACAAGTGCAGAATATCGAATAGGGAATTGGAGGCGAACAGATATGAGTATTAAATTAATCAACATTGGCTTTGGAAACATCGTTTCAGCGAACCGGCTCATTGCCATTGTCAGCCCAGAGTCTGCGCCCATTAAACGGATGATTCAAGACGCTCGTGCCAAGGGGACTCTTATTGATGCGACTTACGGAAGACGCACCAGAGCTGTGGTGATTACCGATAGCGACCACGTGATTTTATCGGCGGTGCAGCCAGAG
>CAJJPW010000346.1 GCA_905193725.1 uncultured Eubacteriales bacterium | reverse complement strand
AGATAAAGGAATTACCGCCATTCAGATGGATATAAAAATAAAGGGAATCGATAAAGAAATTCTAACGGCTGCACTGGCTCAGGCATTGCGCGGTAGAATTCACATTTTAGGAGAGATGAACAAAGTGCTAGCAGAGCCAAGGCCAAGCCTTTCCCAGTATGCACCTAAGATCATCCGCTTTACTATCGACCCTGAAAAGATCAGAGAGGTCATTGGGCCATCGGGCAAGATGATCAACAAGATCATCGACGCCACTGGCGTGAAGATCGACATCGAAGACGATGGTCAGGTGTTTATCCTCACACCGGACGCTGAGGCTGCCCAAAAGGCAAAAGGGATGATCGAAGCCATCGTAAAAGATGTGGAAGTGGGGGAAACCTATTTAGGCACTGTCAAGAGAATCATGCAGTTTGGCGCGTTTGTGGAGATCCTTCCTGGCAAAGAGGGAATGGTGCACATTTCCAAACTGGCTCATGAACACGTGAATAAGGTAGAAGATGTGGTAAACATCGGCGACCAGATCATGGTGAAGGTCATTGAAATTGACAAGCAAGGTAGAATTAATCTCTCCAGAAAAGATTTGTTGCCCAAGCCAAAGCGCACGGAAAACGAAGAGGCTGGAGAACAGCAAGAACAGCGCTCTGAAAAACGCAGTTGGAGTGAACGCACCAAACGGCGGTTTGAACACAGAGAACGCAAGGATTGATCAAATAACAGCTAGCCCTGCCAAGTGTTATGTGCAGGGCGAGCTGATTTTCGTTTTTGGAAATTGCTCATAAAATTGATGAAAATAACAAGTGCAATATATCATTTGCATATGACCTTTTCTGTGATAGATAAATTCAAGTCTGAGTTTATCATAGAGCATCCAAGGGAATTATCACATAGTAAGGAGGAAAGTAGTACATGAAACTAAAGAATCTAATCGCCTTGATTATCGTCATCGTTATAATCGGGCTGTTTGGATATTTTGTACTAAATGGCGTAAGTATAGGCGTTTACGACATTAACCCTACCGGAAATATACAAATGGGCCTCGACCTGACAGGCGGCGTGTATACGGTGTATCAGGCAAATGATACTTCTGTAGAGGATTTTGAAACCAAAATGTCCGGTGCCATGATGGTATTTCGAAATCGCCTGGATTCTAAGGGATATACAGAGGCGACGATCAGCCGTCAAGGAACTGATAAAATAAGAATTGATATCCCGATTAACGATACCAGTGACATCCAGGATCCAACAGAGATTTCAGAATTCATTGGAAAACCTGCCAAACTGCAATTTCTCGATCCCAATGGAGAAGTTGTAATTGAAGGTTCGCAAATCGTATCGGCAAAACCCTATGTGGACTCCAGCGGAAATTACTTGGTGTCCTTCAAACTAAATGGCGAGGGGACGAAAGCATTTGCGGAGGCGACAACAGAGTTCCAAGGGCAAGTAATCGAAATTCAACTGGATGGCGAAACCATTTCTGCACCTACTGTTGAGTCTGTTATTCCCAGCGGGGAAGGACAGATCACAGGGGATTTCACCCAGGAAGAAGCCACTGAGTTAGCGATGCAGATAGAGAGCGGCGCCCTGCCTTTGGATATGACAGAAATTGAGGTGCGCTCAGTATCGGCCAGCCTAGGCGACCAGGCACTGCAAAATGGCATCTTAGCTGGAATCATTGGCGTGGCGATACTGTTTGTCTACATGATTGTGCTGTATCGCTTACCAGGTCTAGTAGCCGATATTGCCTTAATTGCATACATATCCATCACTTTATTCTTGGTTTCCCTGTTTGAAATTCAATTAACTCTGCCGGGTATTGCAGGCATCATTTTGGGAATTGGTATGGCGGTCGACGCCAACGTGGTCATCTTTGAGAGGTTTAAAGAAGAAGTCCGCAGTGGAAATTCTCTACGCGCTTCTTTGAAAGCAGGATTTTCTAAGGCGTTTCGTGCCATTGCAGATGCCAATGTGACGACGATTATAGCGGCAATTGTACTGGCCATATTTGGTACAGGTTCTATCAAGGGATTTGCCTATACGCTAATCATCAGTATTGTAGTTTCCATGTTCTCAGCCATTGTCATCACACGGTTCTTATTGACTAGAATTGTCAACTTGAATATCAAAAAAATGGCTCTATATGTGAGAGTAGGAGGTAAGAAAAAGAATGTTAGTCAAGAAGTTTAAGTATATCCTCCTGTTGCCCATCCTTATCATTGTTGCAGCCATTATTGTGGGCATATTTAGCGGTGGACTGAATATGGGTATTGATTTTACAGGCGGCAA
>CAJJPW010000345.1 GCA_905193725.1 uncultured Eubacteriales bacterium | reverse complement strand
ATAAAGCCAGGAGAGATCATGACCTTCTATGGAAGAGTATTCCGGGGCTTTGAATATCCGCTGATCAAATTTGTGGTGATCTCCGAGAGCGATGTTTTCGGCAAGGACCATAAGAAAAAGAAACGCCAGAAGACCTACGAGGGCCAGAAGATCCAGAGCTTTTCCGATATCAAACCCGGCGATTACGTGGTGCATGAAAACCACGGCCTCGGCATCTACCGCGGCATTGAGAAGGTAGAAGTCGATAAGGTTATGAAGGATTATATCAAGCGGGATTTGCCCTTTGAAAAGACCACTGTGCCCACTTCCAAGGCCATTCAGGTGTTTGAGGAAGAGGGAGAGCAGGACAAAGTGGAGCTCATTGGGTACCGAAAAATAGAGACCTTCCACCTGTACCATCTGGAGGGATTTTACAACTACTTTTACGGCTACATGCCCTACAGCACTGGGGTGCTCAAGAACTTCAAGCTGTATAAGAAGCTAGATGGGTTTATGCTCATGTTCACCACCCCTTATCAGGACGGCAAGATCAAGCTGGAGAACCAGCCCAAGGTGAGAAAGTGCATCTCCGAATCCGAGATGTGGGCCAAGGTGGCAGGCATCAACACCATTGCGGATCTCAACGGGTTCTATGAAAACGGTGATTTTGGGCAGCTGATTCAGGTATGTGAGGCGCTCCACGAGGAGAAGATCGCCAAGATCGCCCAGAAGATCAAAAAGACGGGGACGGTGCGGGCCATCCGCATTGCAGGGCCTTCTTCCTCTGGCAAAACCACTTTTTCCAAGCGGCTGATGATTCACCTGCGGGTGCAGGGGCTGAAGTCGCTGCCCATCTCCATGGACGACTATTATATGGACAGAGATAAAGTGCCCAAGGACGAAAACGGCAAGGTGGATTTGGAGTCCATCGACATCATCGATATCCAGAAGATCAACCAGGATGTGGAGGATTTGATCGCCGGTAAAGAGGTGTACATTCCACACTTCGACTTCGTCACGGGCAAGAGCATTCCCGCCAAACAGGCGACTCAAATCGATGAGGACACTATCGTGATCCTGGAGGGAATTCACGGGCTCAACGACAGTGTGCTGGCCAGCCTAGACGCGGCCTTCCAGCGGAAGATATTCATCTGTCCCTTTTCCACCACCAATATGGACCACTACAACACCGTCAAGCCGGAGGACATCCGTCTGCTGCGGCGGCTGGTGCGGGATAACCTCACAAGGGGATATAAGTTTGAGCACACCCTAGAGGCCTGGGAGAACATCCGAAAAGGGGAGTTCAAATACATTTTGCCCTATCAGGAAAATGCGGACTTCATCTTCAACTCCACCCTGTATTACGAGCCGCTGGTACTCAAAAAATACGCCATGGAGGAGTTGCAGAAGATCGAGAAAGACAGCCCTAACTACCTTTTGGCAGTGGGCCTCAAGAAGTTTTTAAACTACTGCCTCACAGTGCGGGACGACTCCATGATCCCCCAAAACAGCATTTTGCGGGAGTTTATCGGCGGAAGCTGTTTTGAATAAAAAAGCCCTGTCATAACTGGGACCCCATTGGGAAATCCTATTCCTAGAACAAAGGAGGGAGAGTACCATGAAAAGGCTTTTGTTGCTGCTGGTGGCGATATTGTATACCGGCCTTTTGCTGGCTGGTTGCACAGACGAGGAGTATGACGCCTTTCCCCCATTGCCCACCGTCTCTATGGACGTGGCGCAAGAGCAAGCGGCGTAAAAAGTGGCAAAAATCGGAAAAATAAGATGGTTTATCTGGCCATAGAGCGGGAATCTATGGCCTTTTTTCGTGGGCTGGAGGGCAGATATTTCCGGCCCGCAACTTGTAATTCTCCTCATTTTCCCATATAATGAAAAGAAACACCATAAAACAGGGGGATAACACCTTGAGCAATCCAGTTGCAATTGAAAATCTGTTTGGAATAGAGTCCCTGGATATTCGCTGGTATGGAATCATCATTGCCATAGGAATTATTGTGGGGGCAGTAGTAGGCGTCTGGCAGGCCAAAAAGCGGGGGTACAATGTGGACATGGTCATCGACCTGGTGCTGCTGTGCCTGCCACTGTGCATCATCTGCGCCCGGGCGTACTATGTGGCCTTTGAGTGGGACATGTACAAGGACGATTTTTGGAGCGTATTTAAGATCTGGGAAGGGGGCATTGCCATCTATGGCGCGGTGATTGGCGGCGTTATTGGGGCGCTGATCTTCTCCAAGTGGAAGAAGGTTCCCTTAGGGGATATTCTGGACATTGCAGCTCCCAGCTTGATCATCGGACAG
>CAJJPW010000344.1 GCA_905193725.1 uncultured Eubacteriales bacterium | reverse complement strand
TGCCACTACCTGCCCTTTTTGCGACAGCCCGGTGATTATGACCAGAAAGCTCTCGGGAGAGCTGCGGCCTGATTATGTGATCCCCTTTCAGCTGGATAAAAAAGCCGCCAAGCAAAAGCTGTTTGATCACTTCAAGGGCAAAAAGCTGCTCCCCAAAGTGTTTAAAGATCAAAATCATATTGACGAGATCAAGGGGATCTACGTCCCCTTCTGGCTGTTTGACACCGATGTCAATGCCCATATGCGGTATAAGGGGCAACAGTCCACCCATTGGAGCGACAGCGACTATCGCTATACCCAAACCCGCTACTTTTCTCTCATCCGAGGTGGAGAGTTAAAGTTCCAGCATGTGCCAGCAGATGGCTCCACCAAAATGGCAGACGACCTGATGGAGTCACTAGAGCCCTTCGACTTCAGCAAGGCTGTGGATTTCCAGACGGCATATCTGGCTGGGTATCTGGCAGACAAATATGACGTACCCGCCCAGCAGTGCATAGAGCGGGTCAATCAGCGGGTCAAACAGAGCACTCAGGACTCTTTCGCCTCCACTACCCAGGGCTACCACTCTGTGGTGTTGGAAAGCGGTAACATTCAGCTTGCCAATGGCACCACCAAATACGCTTTACTGCCTGTGTGGATTTTAAACACCTCTTGGAACGGAAATAAATACACCTTTGCCATGAACGGACAGACGGGCAAGTTCGTTGGGAATTTGCCCGTAGACTGGGGCATTTACTGGCGTTGGTTTGCATCTCTCACTGTCATCGTAGGGGCAGTCGTATACGGCCTTCTGTGGCTCATTTAAGGAGGCAGTGATATGAATCGGAAATTCTTCATGATGATATGTGTTGTTGTACTGTGTGTGGCTTTTGCGCTGCCCACCTTTGCTCAGCCCCTATTGGCAGAGGTAGATAGCACGGCTATCCCAGAGGATCGCCAGCTCCCCCGCCTCGTGGACGAGGCAGATCTGCTGGACGATTCTCAGGAAACGCAGCTGCTCTCTCGGTTAGATGAGATCAGTGAAAGCCAAAATTGCGATGTGGTAGTGATCACTGTGGATTCCTTAGAGGGCAAGACGGCCACCGAATACGCAGATGACTTCTACGATTTTAATGGCTATGGCATGGGCGATGGAGACGACGGCATTCTCCTGTTGGTCAGCATGGAATACCGGGATTGGGCCATCAGCACTTACGGGTTTGGCATTACCGCCTTTACCGATGCTGGCCAATCCTACATCACCTCACAGTTTTTACCCGATTTGGACGACGGCAATTACTATGGGGCCTTTGACACCTTCGCCAGTTTATGCGATCGATTTTTAACCCAGGCCCACAATGGGGCTCCCTATGATACAGGCAACCTTCCCAAAGAACCAGTGGATCCTCTCTGGATTCTAGGCGCACTACTCATTGGTGCAGTGGTGGCCTTCATCGTGCTGACCATTATGAAATCCGGCCACAAATCCGTCCGCAAACAGCGCGCAGCAGCCAATTATATCTGCCGGGACAGCTTCCACATAACCGAGAGCAGAGATATCTTCTTGTATCAGCACATCACTAGAACGGCTATTCCCAAGCAGACAACCAGTTCTTCTGGCAGCAGTATGCACAGAAGTTCCTCCGGACGCAGCCACGGTGGAAGCAGCGGCAAGTTCTAAGGCTTTATCAATAAATTGAGGGAAGGTGCCTCTGCCCCTTCCCTATTTTATTGCACTACCACCAGTATTCTGCACACTCTTCCAAACTCTGCACTGTGCGTCAGAGTGGTAAACTACATCCAGGAATATTTATTGTTTCCTTTTTCTTTTGAAATGCCATACTCCCTTTTGCCACGTTTTCCGCAGGATAAAACCACTCATCACCCCCAGTAGGTTTCGTATGATATCATCCACATCAAATGCACCCAGCCCAGTGAGCAGTTGAAATATCTCAATGGCAAGAATTCCTCCTAGGGCGATTCCCAGCGTCCTCCAAAATTTTGTACTTTAGGGTAGGCTAGCGGCATCAAAAATCCCCAGGGGATGAAGCACACATATTCCCCACAACATTTTTCACCGCCCACCACTGTGTCATATGACCTAACTGGGTTCTAATCGAGGCAAAGGGCACTAGATTCGCTCTCCATGAGTATTCCCTATTCCTTGCAATGCGCTCTGTCAGCTCTTGAAACAACCTTAAAACTTGATCACTACCAGAATAAACAGGAAAATCAAATAGACAAAAAATATCCTCTTCCACACCCGGTTTCCCTCTTCCATGTCCATCCTCCCTGTATTTTTTCTATCATCATACGCGTTTTTACTTC
>CAJJPW010000343.1 GCA_905193725.1 uncultured Eubacteriales bacterium | reverse complement strand
AGCCACTGTCATCACCGTATCGTCCGTAAACTCGCACCCTTTAGAAATAAAAGGGAAATCCTTTGTCTTGATGTTGTGAAACTCGTATTTGGAACCGACAATGTCTCCAATAATCGCTCCATACATTGCGATCACCTCCTCTATGATCATAATACCTCCCATACCTTTCTGATGGGTCGCATATGGGGCGACATTTTATTCACACAATATTGCGATTGCCATTTGATACTTTTCCAGTCGCTCCATGGTTTTTTCATCTATAGCGTCCAGCCGGCTAACATCGCTGTTGTGCCGGAGGTCTGCAAGTTTCACCTCTCTAGCTATTGGGTTTTCCTTGAGCCTTACAACATACTCCAAATACGGGACGTTTTTCCCATGTGTCATAAGCGTCAATGCATCTGTAACAGATTGGGGAAAGCCCATTTCGATCATATCCTGAATGGTGTAGGCCGTATCCTCCACAACATCGTGGAGCAAAGCGACCACCACGGTTTCCTCGGTGTTCATCTGCTCCGCCAGATGAAACGGGTGATAGACATAGGGGATTCCGCTTTTGTCCAACTGGTCTTTATGTGCCTCAAAGGACAACTTCATCGCTTTTTTGGTTAAATCCGTGTAAATCATTCTTTCGCGCCTACCCCTCTTTACACTCCTAACAAGGTTTGATCAAAGGCAAAAAGGGCTTCGTTTATCTCAAACACGTTGTAGTTCTGATTCTTTATAAAGTACTCAATAATAATATCGAATTTGTTGCTATGGGAGAGTGCAAAGCCGGCCTTCATCAGCATGTCCTTCACTTCCTCCAAAGGCAGCTCTAACGCAATGGCAAACGCCAGGACTGTCGCTTTGCTGGGCTTATAATGAACATCGCTTCGGATCTTGGAGAAGAGCTTTCGGTCTATATTGGCTTTCTTGTAGCATTCCGAATCGCTCATTCCCTTCTCATCAATTTTCCGCAGCAACATTTGAGAAAAGCTCTCATCCATTGTGCCCAGCAGTTCATCTAAACTTTTCTGTGCATATTGCCCACCAGGCGCCGCCATAGGAGCGTTTTGGGATAAGGCAGCGGCTTCATGAAAGTCTTCAAACGGATAGGGGTTAATGTCCCTTCGCCTTTCAACGCTATGAGCTTTGACATAGCATTCGTCGATGTATTCTGTGATGTTCTTTATCAGCTTTTTACTCACTTGGAAAGCGGCTTTATCGTATACAACGATATACACCAGCATATCATTTTCAAAGAGAAATTGACTGATCTCATTGATGGCAACTTGCAGAGCCTTGTCTTTCGGGTAGCCAAACACCCCTGTGGAAATGAGTGGGAAGGCCACAGATTCGCACCCATGTTCTTTTGCAAGGTTTAAAGCTTCTCTATAGCAAGACGCCAACTGCTCTGGCTCTCCCCGTTTTCCATTAAACCAATGGGGGCCAACGGTGTGAATAATATATTTGCAGGGCAAATGGTATCCCTTCGTGATTTTGGCATGCCCCACTTGACAGCCGCCGAGTGTCAGGCATTCCTCGTGAAGGCCCGGGCCTGCCGCCTTATGTATGGCGCCATCCACACCGCCTCCGCCTCGAAGTTTTCTGTTAGCTGCATTTACAATCGCATCACAATTTACCCTTGTAATATCATCTCGGATTATTTGAAGCGGCATAGTATCACCTCGGTATTTTTTATGCGTGGTTTCGTACTTCTTTGAACATAGAGGAGAGAAGATATAATATCGCACCAGCATATTATAACATCTATTTTAACGGCAGTATGCTCACTATTTAAAAATTTAGCAGTCTTACATGGATCAAATAGAAAGGATCCCAATATTCTGCCTCAAGACCTTGTGTGGAACCACAGTTATCATTCACTCTTTATCGCTTTTAAACTCAATAATCAAGGAAATTTGTATGTAGTAACAAAATTTTTTATCATTATAAGTTGTATTGTACAGCATATTTTGCGAACGTGTCAATTAGAAAAGCTCTCCTATCAGGGCGCTATTACGCCAAAGCTTCGCGCCTCCTCCTGCCACCGGCAGCCGCGCTCGCCCGTTCGAATCCTTTTAGTTACTTCAAAAAAAGAACCATACTTGTCCTTCCTTTCGGACATAAAAAATACCGCAACCCACTTTTGTGAATTGCGATATTTGCTCGGGCCATTGCCCGTGGTGGAGGAGGGTGGATTCGAACCACCGAAGCGAAACGCAACAGATTTACAGTCTGCCCCCTTTGGCCACTCGGGAACTCCTCCATATGAAATTGTGGAGCTGGTGGACGGATTCGAACCCCCGACCTGCTGATTACAAATCAGCTGCTC
>CAJJPW010000342.1 GCA_905193725.1 uncultured Eubacteriales bacterium | reverse complement strand
TAAGTTTTATGGAGGTTTCTTATGAAAAAGCAAATGTCGGTTCATCAATTGGCAAACATGTTTGACCACACGTTATTAAAGCCCTATGCACAGAGAGAAGACTTTGAAAGACTGTGCCAAGAGAGCAAAGACTATGGCTTTAAGATGGTCGCCATCAATTCTTACGACACGAAAATGTGCAAGGAGATGCTGGAAGATAGTGATGTACATGTAGGAGCGGCTATCAGCTTCCCTCTAGGACAAACCACCATTGAAACGAAGGTGTTTGAAACCAAAAAAGCCATTGAAGATGGCGCTGATGAAATTGATTATGTGATCAACATTACAGAGCTCAAGGAAAAACACTACGACTACATTGAAGAGGAAATGAGACAAATCGTAGAGGTTTGCAGAGCGCACAACGTGATCTCCAAAGTGATCTTTGAAAATTGCTATTTGACAAAAGAAGAGATCATAAAGGTAAGTGAAATTGCCAAAAAGGTAAAGCCGGACTTTATCAAGACATCTACAGGTTTTGGTCCAAGCGGCGCAAAGGTAGAGGATGTAAAACTGATGAAATCTGTGGTAGGAGACGATGTAAAAATCAAGGCAGCTGGCGGCATTAGAGACCTGCACACCTGTATGGAATTGATCGAGGCAGGTGCTGAGCGAATTGGAAGCTCCAGCGGTATTGATATCGTGGAAGAATACAAGAGATCCCTTTCTTAATGTGAAGTGGAGAAAATAACGCATCATAAAACACGCGAAAAGAGAGCCGTAAATGGCTCTCTTTGACATTTTTGTGATAGATATGCGAGATATTATACCGGTTTTTCATAGGAATGCTGCTTTCACAGGGAACAGCTACCTGGCATTTTCCACAGCCATATCGAGGAGCAAATCGCTCTTTGGTATGGCGAACGAAGTCGCAACAGGGTTGCTGTAATTTGCCGTGCTTTAGATCAATCGCGTGGGCAGGACAGTTTTTTACGCAGGCACCACAAAAGATACAATAATCGTAAATGCCAGTATATTTGCGCGGAGTAGGGGGGATGTAAGCATCAGTAATGAGACTGCCAAAGCGCCCACACACTCCCTTTTCTGTGATCAGACCTCGAGATAAACTAAATGTGCCAAGGCCGCTAATATAGGCGGCATGGCGCTCGGACCACACGCTGGTAAAACTCAAATGAGCGGGCAACTTGGGGTTTGTTCCTGCCTCTTCCACAGCAGTAAAGCGGGGATCTTTACTGGGGATGACGGCCTGATATCCTCTTTGAGTCAGGTAATTTGCAATAAAATCACATAGTTGGAACACGAAAACTTGCCCTTCTATCCTGCCGTGCAGCCATCCTGCCGAGGGAGAAAAGAGCTCTTGGGGTTTTTCCTGTAAAATATCCTCTTGATTGCTATGGCGGATTTTCTCGGTAAAGGGTAGGAAAAAGGATATTACCGTCCGCGCCTCTGACAGCCATTCTTTTGGAAGCAAGACGTGATTACCTATGACCTCCTCCTGTTTGAGCTGCTCAAAGAGCGGGTCATCTGCTGTGGAAAATCCCAGCAATGGAGTGCTAAAAATGTGAAGTTTAGCAACGTCGTCCGAGATGGCGATTTCAGGAGCGATGATGTTTCCAGAGGCTTGTTGTACAAAGCGGTGGATGGCGTCTGTAAGTTGCTTTGTATCAATGGGTGTATGAGATTGAGATTGCATCTGCTCTTTCCTCCTTATAGAAAACTGTGTTTTGGCATAAAAAATGCACTGGTATCCACATGTTCCAATTCTAAAAGCTGTATTTTTTTCGCAATGCCGCTTCCATATCCTGTGAGATTTCCCTTGGCGCCAATGACCCGATGACAAGGGATGATGATGGAGATGGGATTGTGGCCGACAGCTCCTCCTACTGCCTGTGCAGACATGGCCTTTCCTGAAGAAGACGGGGCCAATTTTTGGGCAATACTGCCGTAGGTAACTACCTGCCCATAGGGAATGGTCAGCATAATGTCGCAGATGCACTTACGAAACGGCGTGGAGTCATAGCGCAGCGGAGGAAGGAAGTCCGGCTCACGTCCGGAGAAGTACACATCCAGCCAGCGCTTCGCGTCCGCGAACAGCGGGTGTTCTTTTTTTTCGGTCTGCTCCGGCAGAATATTGCCGAAATACCGCTGTCCATTGAACCACAGACCGATGACAGCGTCCTCATCGCAGGCCAGGGTGATCGTGCCCAAGGGGGACGGATATTCGGTGGAATAAGTCATTATGTATTCTCCTTATCTGCGCCCGCGCGCTGCAGATAGCAAGATGAGATACACTTTTGTGTATCTCATCCTTGGTACGCCCGACTGGATTCGAACCAGCGGCCTTTAGAGTCG
>CAJJPW010000341.1 GCA_905193725.1 uncultured Eubacteriales bacterium | reverse complement strand
TGTGCCCGAAAGGAAGCGCCCATATTGGCAGAATCTGTCATGGGCAACGGCCTGAACGAATATCGCAATATTGCGGTATTTTTTTGTGCCCCAAAGGAAGCATCTAATCCGACCATCTCTGCGACTAGAATGATGCTGGACCGAATATTATTTACTCATATACCGACACCTTTGATTCTCTACTCAAAATATCCATCCTGTCAAAGATACGCATGTGGTGAATTTTATGATTCATCATCCGCTCGGAAAACTGAGCAAGTTTTCCAATGCCTCATCACCGCTCATTACTGCGAAAAAGCACGGCGATGCTTGCACTGCACTAGTCTGTGCCCCATGGATATCAACGGGCTCATTATGCCTCCGCTGCCTACAACTTCCTTGCGGGTGTTAAGAATACTATGTCAGTTTATTTTTGGTATTTTTCGTTGCTAAAATGTTGTGATACAATAATAGAAAAGAAAGGAGATTTTCAAATGTTATTTCAATTTGAGCTAGATACCCAAAGAGAAAACTTCTATAATGTTACGCAATTGGTAAAACAAGCAGTGCGAGAAAGTGGCGTAAAAAGCGGCAGCTGCGTGGTATATTGTCCCCACACTACAGCGGGAATCACCATCAATGAAAATGCAGATCCGGATGTGGTAAGAGACATGCTTTTAGGTCTCAATAAGGCATTCCCTGACCAAAAGGAGTTTCGGCATATGGAGGGAAACTCTATCGCACATTTGAAATCCAGCTGTGTGGGCGCCAGTAAGACGGTAATTGTCGACCACGGCACGCTGGTGCTGGGTATGTGGCAGGCCATTTACTTTTGTGAATTTGATGGCCCACGCCATAGAAAATTTTATGTAAAGGTAATGGAAGGATAAGCGAAAAGGATTTGGTGATTCACCAAATCCTTTTCTAAAAACTGTTACATTTCGGCCCCAAAGGCCGCTCCCCAAATTTATCAGAAACTTGTCATTTGCAGTTTTTATAATAATGTCCCAAGCGATCTGCCCCTAAGATGGCTGCATATACCATGCCGGCGTTTACTGGCATAGGCATGTTGTGAATGGTCTCTCCCTCCACAGATGCGGCTTTAGCCACTGCCATGATTTTTTCTGGATCAATCTGCTGGATGCCCATGTCCTCCAAGGTAGTGGGTAGGCCCACACTCATACAGAAGCGGATGACCTGTTCGATTTCCTCTGAAGGAGCATTTTCCAGCACTAATTGAGCGATGGTACCAAAGGCGACTTTTTCTCCGTGGTACAGATGGTGGCACTCCTCTAATACCGTAAATCCATTGTGGATGGCATGTGCGCCCGCAAGTCCGGCACTTTCAAATCCTAGGCCAGATAACAGCGTGTTTGCCTCGATGATGTTTTCCACTGCCTTAGTGCATGCGTTGCTCTCCATGGCCAATTTGGCTTTTAGTCCATCCTTCATCAGCGTCTCGAAGCACAGTTTTGCCAGAGCAAGAGCTGCTAGGGTACACTTTCCACCAGCACAGTTATCGGCACCTGCCGCCGCTGATGCGCGTCCCTCAAAATAAGTGGCAAGAGCATCTCCCATGCCAGAAACCAAAAGGCGAGCAGGGGCTTTGGCAATCAGATCTGTGTCTAAGAGTACGATATCTGGGTTTGTGGGTAAGAACAAGTACTCCTCAAATACTCCGTCGTCAGTATATAATACAGAAAGAGCACTGCAAGGTGCATCAGTAGAGGCAATGGTGGGGATAATTGCCACGGGTGCATTCTCATAGTAGGCAACAGCCTTGGCGGTATCCAATGTCTTTCCGCCGCCAATTCCCACGATCACATCACAGCCGTATTTTGCCACATCTTTTCTCAGCCGCGCAATCTCATTTTTAGAACACTCACGTCCAAATGGTTCAAAGTGAAGGGAAGCCCCCGTTCCTTCAAAACTCTTTACAATGGTATCTTCTACCCGCTTTAGTCCAGATGGGCTTCCTAAGATAAAAAAGTTCTCCCCCAGTTTGCCAATGTGTTGTGCAATTCTTTGAAGTTCACCGCTCCCTTGGACATATCTGCTGGGACTGATGATGATATTTGCCATGGCAAAATACCTCCTTGACTCATACTCAAATATTATTTTGGATACTTTCACAGAGCACCCAAAATGTACGATTGTAATTATATTGATTAGATACCCAAAAGTCAACTCAAATAACACTTAGATAAAAAAATAACAAATAAATTGATGCTAAAAAATTTATATTTAATATGGATAAAATGAAAATTGCGGTATTAATAGGCTTTATTCGGTGCCATATCTTTGGATATATAATTAAAATAGAAGATTTATTAAATATAACTTTTTCTAAGCTGTCTCAATCAGAACTCGGGTTACTT
>CAJJPW010000340.1 GCA_905193725.1 uncultured Eubacteriales bacterium | reverse complement strand
AAAGAGTGCTGTGATCTCATCGGCAGACGCAAGAAGTGCTTCGCGGCTGTTCTCCCATTTCTCGTGAATAGCCAATAAAAGCTCTTTGAATCCGATGGATCCGTATCGGGATGTTTTTGGGAAATAGGTTCCAGCAAAAAATGGTTTTTGCTCTGCTGTCATAAAAATGCTCATAGGCCAGCCGCCGCTTCCGGTAAATGCTTGGCAGACTGCCATATAAATGCTGTCAATATCAGGCCGTTCTTCTTTATCCACTTTGATAGAAATAAAGTGTCTATTTAAAATTCCAGCGATTTCCTGATCCTCAAAACTTTCATGGGCCATTACATGGCACCAATGACAGGTGCTGTAACCGATGCTGAGGAAGATGGGTTTATCCTCTTCTTTAGCCTTACAAAAGGCCTCTTGGCCCCAAGGATACCAATCCACTGGATTTTCTGCATGTTGTAAAAGATAGGGACTAGACTGATTTTTTAAATGATTACTCAAGTGATCACCTCTTACCTATATTTAAACGCTTATAAATGATTTACGCCAGTTGTATTGATTTCGCATGCTTCTTTAGCTATTTTTTCAAATCGCCTGTTGCAGGATTATCGATCAATTGTCCATCTTCTGTAAAGCGCGATCCATGGCAGGGACAATCCCAGGTATGTTCATAGGAATTCCATTTTAATGCACAGCCTAAGTGAGGACAGCGCTTCGTCGTTGGAGTTAACAAATTGATGATGGCCTCAAAAGCATTAATAGCCAGCTGAGGACGCATGATCGTTCGGGAGGGAGAGAACACTTCCGCATAAGGGTTTTGCTTTCCTTGCACCAAATCACTTAGTATCATTGCCGATACCATAGCAGAGGTCATTCCCCATTTATGAAACCCTGTGGCCACATATAAATCTTTAGTGCTGGCAGAATAAGTACCGATATAAGGGATATCATCCAAAGTCATACAGTCCTGTGTGGCCCAGTGGTATTTTTCTACTGCATGAGGATAATGGCTTTGCGCAAACTCACGCAACTCCTGCCAGTTGCCGCCCTTTTTCCCAGTGCGATGAGACCCACCGCCCAAAAGCAATAGGTTATGATAATTTCGAAAGGACATTCCTTTTTGTGCTTCGTCTACATACATTCCATTTACATTGGGGCCATTTTCCAAGCCGATGACATAAGAGCGGTGCTGATACATCTTAAGAAAATAGCTGCCGTGTTTGTTTAAAAAGGGAAAATGCGTTGCAACGATGATCTTTTTAGCGGCAATTTTTCCGCAGTTGGTAAGTGCAGTGGTACCGACTAGCTGCTGTACTTCTGTATGCTCATAAATATTCAGGTCCTTTGAAAGGGCAGAGATAAATTTTAGAGGATGAAATTGGGCCTGATTAGGGAATTTGACTGCGCCGGATACGGAAAAGGGAAGTGGAAGTTGATCGCAAAACTCCGCATTCACTCCGATTTTACCGAGCGCTCGCATTTCTCGCTCTATTTTTTTGCGGTCGTGGAGAGAATAGACAAAAGAAGCTTTTTCTTCAAAATCACAGTCTATCTGCTGACACAGATCACGGTAATACCCAAGAGCAGCTTCATTGGCCTCAAAATACTGTCTTGCCCTTTCCACGCCAAATCTCTGAATCAGCTTATCATAAATCAGGCCATGTTGTGAAGTGATTTTTGCGGTTGTATTTTTCGTTATACCACTACATATGGTATCTGCCTCGACTAGTACATATGGTATATGGTTCTGATGGAGCATATAGGCGCATAAAACTCCCGTAATTCCCCCGCCAATAATCAGGATATCTGTTTTTAAATCTTGGTTTAAACCTTCGAAGCTTTTATGAGCTTCTAACTGTTCCCATAATGAGTGCATTTTGCTATCTCCCTCAAATGATTTCATAAATATCATCTCTCAAATGATGAATGCTTATTCCTAAGGTTGAATGGGAGGCAATAAATCCCTTTAATAAATAATTTCGTCATTTGGGGGGTAATTGATCATCTCATGGCGATGGAGAGCCAAAATCTATTGACAGGTGCATTTTTATTTGATATACTGATTAGGCAAATTTAATCAAATGCTTGGAGAGGTGTCCGAGCGGTTTAAGGAGCTGGTCTTGAAAACCAGTGACTCCGAAAGGGGCCGTGGGTTCGAATCCCACCCTCTCCGCCAGCAATTCCCCCCCAAGATGTATTCGGAGAAGTACCCAAGTTGGCCGAAGGGGCTCCCCTGCTAAGGGAGTAGGCTGCGTAAGTGGCGCGAGGGTTCAAATCCCTCCTTCTCCGCCACGGGCAACGGCCCGAGCGAATATCGCAATTTACTATGGTAGGTTGCGGTATTTTTTGTGCCCGAAAGGAAGCGCCCATATTGGCAGAATCTGTCATGGG
>CAJJPW010000339.1 GCA_905193725.1 uncultured Eubacteriales bacterium | reverse complement strand
CAGCAGCATCAGCAGCGTTGTTCCGGAAAAGCACTCCTGACGCTTTTGGGTTTCCCCCTGCGCGTTCAGGATCGTAAAGCGAATCGCTCCCGACAGGCCAAGGCCCGTACCGACCGCTCCGATCAGCGCGGAAATCGGATAGCCCAATGTGATGGCGGTCAATCCTGTATCACCGAGGCTTTGCCCGATAAAGAACCCATCGACAATGGTGTAAACCCCCGACAATGCGAATGCGAGGATGGACGGAATGACATAGGAAAAGAATTTCTTGTTCAGTGCGGTGTTCATTTACCTGTGTCTCCATTTCTTGTTCAAAAACAAGATTGAATAGTATGGTGGCGTCCGCCATCTGCTTCATACGCTCTGCGCCCATACATTTCAATCCGCATACCCCACGAGGGGACGACAGCAAAAGTACACAAATTCCTTGTGAAGCTTTGCAACAAGGAGGCAATACAAAGACAGGCTTACACAAAATGCTGCTTCCGATAGGCGTCCGCCTGATCCAGCAGTTCGCCGGCACTTTCCAGCAGCGCGGGCGTTACCTGGCTGCCGCCGGTAATCCGAGCCAACTCCGCTTTGCGGGCCTCCCGGTCCAATTGGATGACTCTTGTGAACGTCCGTCCCCCGCTCTCCCCTTTTTCCACGGAAAAATGGGTGTCTGCCATTGCGGCCAGCTGTGGCAGTTATTTGACGAAAGTGGTAGATATCAAGCGCAATCGCTCTGAAAATTACGCAATCGTAGACGGAGGAATACACCATCTGGTCTATTATGGCCAGTCCATGGCCATGAAGTTCCCCCATGTGCAGCTACTCTCCTCCCATAAAAACGGTCAGAAGGAAAACCGGCAGGGCACTAGCGATCCGACCGTCATATCCGATCAAAATGACGCGCTGGAGGAGTGGAATATCTGTGGCTCACTGTGCACTGTGAACGATATTTTGGTAAAGCGCCTCCCCTTGAAGGGCTTGCAAATCGGTGATGTGCTGGTGTTTGAAAACACAGGGGCCTATTGCATGACGGAGGGAAGCTCTCTGTTTTTAAGCCGGGATCTGCCCGGAATTCTATTGATCTGTCAGGATGGACGCCTGCTCACTGTGCGGGACCATCTGCAAACACATATTTTAAATACCCCAAATTTGAAAGGAGATTATACCCATGGAAAGACTCATTAAAATCTTAGAAGAACTTCAACCTGAGGTGGACTACGCCACTTGTACCGACTTGATCGACGGGCACCATTTGGATTCCCTCTCCATTATTTCTCTGGTTGCAGAGCTGGAGGAGGAGTACGATATCACCATTCCCACCGTGGAAATCCTCCCCAAAAACTTCAATTCCGTTGAGAGCCTCTGGGCGATGATCACCCGTTTGCAGGAGGAGGGCTGATATGTTTGCCCTCACCTCCTATTTTTCCATCGAATATCTGGTAATATTTTTGCCGGTAGTGGTGGGACTATATGTTATACTTCCGCAAAAGGCGCGCCGGTTAGCACTGCTACTCTCCAGCTATGTGTTCTTTTGGGCGGTCAGCGGTAAGCTCATCATCTATTTGCTGTTTTCCACCCTCTCCATCCACCACATAGGTGTGTGGCTTTCCGGCATACAGGGTGATTGCGACCGGCTGGTTGCGTCCTCTTGTAGGGAAGATCGCAAAGGCATTAAAAAACAGTATTTAAAAAAGCAGCGCCATGTGGTGCTCTTTGCCGTAATTCTCCACATGGGAATTCTGCTGTGGCTGAAATATACGCCATTTTTCGCCAGCAATCTCAACGCGTTGTTTCATGTATTAGAGTTGCCCATTGCCCTGGAGATTCCCTCTTACGTTTTGCCGATTGGCATCTCCTTTTACACCATGCAGGCGGTATCTTACATCTTTGACGTGTACCGGAGAAAGATTCCAGCAGATCGCAATCTGATGCGTCTGGCGCTCTTTATGAGCTTTTTCCCTCAGATTATGGAGGGGCCGATCTGCCGCTACGCCGACACAGCTGAGCAGCTTTGGGAAGCGCCGAAAATCCGCTACCGGAATCTCACCTTTGGCCTCCAGAGAATACTCTTTGGATTGATGAAAAAAATCGTCATTGCCGACCGGCTCAACCTGCTGATCAAAAATGTGTTTTCCGACCATGAGGCCTACGATGGCTTTATCATTGCCGTGGCAGTGGTGTGTTATACCATTCAACTCTACATGGATTTTTCCGGCACTATGGATTTGGTCATTGGCAGTGGACAGATTTTTGGCATGAAGCTCCCAGAGAACTTTCAACGCCCCTTCTTTTCTAAAACCATTTCAGAGTTTTGGCAAAGATGGCACATTACATTGGGCGCTTGGTTTAAGGACTATATTTTCTATCCCCTATCCATGTGTGGTCAGTTAAAGAAACTGACCACACACGCCAGAAAACGGCTGGG
>CAJJPW010000338.1 GCA_905193725.1 uncultured Eubacteriales bacterium | reverse complement strand
CACTTTATACGATCGTTTACGTCGTTGCGCTCGTGCTTTTCGCCTAGACAGTATCTATTGTCACAACTGTGGGACAAAGCTAAAATAGTTGATCATTTTTATCCGTAATCTTTTTTAACTCCGACTTTTTTCTACACTAGAGTTGTAGACTTTTTTAAAACATGTATTTATAATATTAAAAAGCACTCATTTTCTAAATATTACCTGTTTATTATTTAAGAAAATGTTTTTTATCTATTGCTTATTCCAAGGGGGGATTTTATATGAAACAATGTCCATCTTGTCATCAAAGAATTGACGACTCTCTATTCGCCTGTCCCTATTGTGGCACACCTTGCTCTACTAGTGAGCCTAGAAGCGATATCCCCTCACCTCCGGCACACAAATACACCTTCGTAAACGCAGGTTTGGGTTTTATCCCAGTAGGTGTTTTCCTTCTGATCGTTTTCGTCCTCATGGCAATGACGCCTCTATTTAGCAACTTTAACAACTTGAGAAACTTTTTTCTGTCCGCTGTGATTTTTTGGGGATATGCCATGGGTATTGTGCTCACATGGCGATCCAAAGGGCCGGATCTCTCCATGGTGTTTGTCATGCCCTTAGGCGCACTGCTCGTCGCGACCATTTCCATGGCAAGTGGCTCTTGGATTGCAGGCTTCCTTGTGGCCTTGGTGGTTTGCAGCGTCATTGGCCTGCTCAATGGATTTCTCAGCACATATACGCCCATTCCTGCACCAGCCATTACCTTTGTCATTGGCATTCTCATCTCACTATTATGCCGGCTCATCTTTCGCGAGGGAATGTATCTTACCTCATTTACAGACCTTGCTGATTATAGGGAAATCTTTGCCGTACTCATTTTTCTCATTACTTTTATCGCGGCCATTTTCCTCCTCTTTTTCACCCACTTGGGCAAGCCATTTTCTCAACGCCAAAAAAGAGAGCGGCATTTCATCTACATACTGCCCTATCTGATCAGTGGGGCCATCTCCGCAATCCTGGGCCTATATTATTTTATCCGTCTTGGCGGCGTGGCAAGTACCATTTTAGGCAGCGGCGATGTCTGGTTTTTACTGTCTGTGGAGCCTGCCTATATTCCTCAAAAACGCTGGATGGGCGCATTCTTCCCATCGTATACTGCCTGGCCCCTGTGTTTCTCTGGGCAACGCTGAACAACCTCTTAATTCTAAATAACATCTCTACCTATACAATTTTAATCTATCAGATACTCATGACACTCATCATGGTTGCAGTTGCCTTAATCTGTCAGTTTGTAGGGCGTAAAAAGCCCGCTCGCTCCCCCCTCTCATAGAGGGCATCTGGCAAAATTGGGAGAGGGGAAAATTTTTGCGTCTCGTATTTTCCCCTCTGCTATGTTATAATACGGGAATCACCAGTTGCGTAAGGGGGATCATTCACATGGATTCAAAATGGAGAGAACAAATGGGAGTATCACTGCTGGGCTTTGGCACTATGCGCCTTCCACAGACTGATTCAGAAGACCCTGCTGCCATCGATTACCCAAAGGCACAGGAGATGATTGACTACGCCATGGCTCATGGCGTCAACTACTTTGATACTGCATATACCTATCACAAAGGGCAATCCGAGAGATTTATCGGACAGGCACTGAAAAAGTACCCCAGGGAGAGCTATTTTCTCGCCACAAAAATGCCTACGTGGCTGCTGAAGAGCAAAGATGATCTTAAAAGGATTTTTGAGCATCAGCTGGAAAAATGCCAGGTGGAGTATTTTGACTTTTATTTGGTTCACGATATCAATGTAGACGACTACGACAATTTTATCCAATATCAGATGTACGACTTCTTGGCCCAGAAAAAGGCGGAGGGAAAAATACGCCATTTGGGATTTTCCTTCCACGATACCCCAGAACTGTTGCAGCAGGTTGCCAGCTCCTATGATTGGGATTTTGCACAAATTCAGCTCAACTACATTGACTGGGAACTGCAAAACGCGAAGCGTCAGTACGAAATACTGGAGGAGCTGGGCCTTCCCGTCATCGTCATGGAGCCAGTTCGAGGTGGTGCACTGGCCACCCTAAATCCCGAGGCAGTTTCCATCCTCCAATCCTGTCAGCCAGATGCCAGCCCTGCATCCTGGGCGCTTCGATATGCGGCTTCTCTGCCCGCTGTGCTCACCATCCTCAGTGGTATGTCAACTCTTGCCCAAGTAGAGGATAACACGCGTACGTTGAAAGATGCTAAGCCTCTCACCTCTTCAGAGCGCCAGGTATTAGAACAGGCTTATACCGCCTATCGTTCCTCTCTGGCCGTTCCCTGCACCAACTGCCGCTATTGTATGGACTGCCCAGCCGGTGTGGACATCCCCAAAAACTTTACCGCCTATAACCAGTATGCAGTTACCAAAAATAAGATCGGCTTTCTCATCTCCTATCGGCTG
>CAJJPW010000337.1 GCA_905193725.1 uncultured Eubacteriales bacterium | reverse complement strand
ATAGTGGACAAATAGGAAATATGCTTTTGAATTAAAAAAATGCATACAGTCGCTGCAAAAGCAAGGAAAGTAAGTACTGCAATTTGTCCTCTTTTCTTCATAGCGCGATAAAGCAGCGGATACAGAAAAAAACCGACAGCGCTTACGCCCAATGCGTAGTTTTGAGCGATCACCGTTTTTTCTTCTCCAGCGGTAAGAGAGAGCATGTTCACATACATGTACTCGGCTCCAAGAAACAGAAAGGTGAAAACACCAAGCAGCAGAATAGCGTAAATGGATTTTGGCTTTGTGAAGACTTTTTTCAACGTCATGCGCCCGGCTCCCCCTCTCTCCTGCATTGGCATAATTATGAATTATTATATCATAGTCTACCCGATTTTTCAACAATTCCGAGAGGATTCCTACTCCCGGAGTTTCCCAAGCATACCAAAGTACCGCAGCAACAAAAAGTAGCTGCGGTACGCCGGGAAGGGATCGTTCCAGTGGAAAGCAACCGCTCAGTAGGTGATGTTATGGGCGTAAAAATAGATCAGCAGGCCACCCAATCCGGCGCCGGATATTATGCTTGCCCATGTCCAAAACAAAGACAACAGAAGCCCAAGAAGAACAAATATGCAAAACACTACAATCAAAGAGTCCCTCTGAAAGAGAGTGATTAATTTGACGAATACGATCACTTCCCCAGCTATCGTGACGAGAACTCCCAACAGGGCGAGAACGAAAAAGTATACTCCTGCCAGTTGGAGAATGGCAATCAGAATATTCCATCCAAGTCCTATCCCTGCAATCAGGCTGCCTGTCTTAATGAGACTGTTACGCGAAACGCTGAACACTCCCCCAAAATAGGAGGCAATCAAACCATCTCCGGCAATGCCAAGTATGCCCACAATAATGAGAGATTCGGGGTTTATGTAATATGATGAGAAAATTGCTATGCCGATGATTGCGCTGAGAATCGTCAGAAACCCTCCGATTGCGCCGATGAGGTGGTACTGTCTTAACCTTGAATACATATTGTATCTCCTTTCTAATGCTGTGTCCGTGACAAGCCGGTCAGGTTTTTTATGATATTCTGTAGCCTGATGGGCCATTTGTCTGTAGACCTTTCGCCGTTAATTCTAACAGAAAAGCTGTGCGATGAATAGCACGCTTTGGCGCCAAATTGAAATAAAGCGTGGCGCATCTGCGCCATTTGGGGAAAACGGGTTCTGGACTGCAAAAACGGATCGCAAAACGAAAACTGAACGTAAAATTTTACAGATCCGCAGGCTTAAAGGCGGCGTCCTGTGCTTTCTGTGTAAGAGTATATTTACGAGCATCAAGCAAAACGCCAGAGGCAGTTTCTTTGCAATCTTCAACGATCCCGCTTTTACGACCATGACTGCCTTTTCCCTGGGGTTTGCGTAAAAAAACAGATTGGCGCAGGTGCGCCACATGGCCTTTGGCGAATTGGCGTAAAAGCGACCTACACAAATCTGAAAAAAACAATATGATGTTATATAAATACTGGGGCTTGTACTGCGGTTTGGCCTGAGAGCTGTTCGAAATTGTAACTAGACTGCGACAGGATGAGAAAGGGCGGATGAGGGAATGAGAATGAGAAGAGTGGCTGCGCTTCTGATTGTAATATGTATTCTAGCCGGATGCGCATCGACAGACGGCTCCCTTCGGGGCTCTTGCACGGAAAGCCCCGGGGAGTTTCCGAAACAGTCGCAGGAGAACCCGCCAACAAGCAGACCGCTGAGGGACTATTGTACAGAGGGTCAAAGAGAACTTCTGGATCAAACACAGGAGGATCTGCCGACAGAATTGGTCTTTCATGATTGGACGGAGACGACGACAAGTTACAAAACGACGGACGGGGAGACCATCTCCGGGATCCTGCGAGCGTTAAGGGCAACAACGGTTGTATCTAAGTCTTCTGTCCGTTCTACAGACCGCCGAATCCTGGAATTTGTGACAGAAGAGGGGGACACTTGCAGCTTCGAGTTTGATGGAGGTAAGTTTCAGGGAGCGGATAATGAGTGCTATGTTCTTTCCGGGGATAACGAGCTTTGGAAGCTGGTGTGGGCGATCCGTGAGAAGGATCCGGAATATCAAAAGCTGATACGATGAGCTGTATTTTCTAAAAGATTGCCACGAAAAATGTGGATTGGCACAGGTGCGCCATGTTGTTTTTGGTAAATTGGCACCAAAGTGGCCTGCACAAATCTCTCCGGAAACGATATAGTGAAAGCGTCACAAGCTCAAGAATAGCGTTGGTCAGCCTTTAACGATTTTTTATTTTAGGAGGAAAACAATTATGAAGCAATGCGACAATGGCCATTTTTATGATGAAAAAAGATTCGACAGCTGTCCCTACTGCCAGGAGGGTGCCGGAGTCGGAAAGACGGTGGCGGCCAGTTCGGTGGGGAAAACCGTGGCA
>CAJJPW010000336.1 GCA_905193725.1 uncultured Eubacteriales bacterium | reverse complement strand
TCCCTATTGACAAAAAACGGGGATAGGCTTATCATGTGGACAAATGAAGTTAGCACTCTCGTGTGCAGAGTGCTAAAAGGAGGCATGAAGCATGAATGCTGAGAAATATACACAGAAATCTCTGGAGGCGGTCAAGGCCGCCCAGGAGCTGACCATACAGAATCAGAATCAGCAGATCGAGCAGGCCCACCTGCTGGCCGCGCTGCTGCGGCAGGACGGCGGACTTGTTCCGCAGCTGCTGAAAAAAATGGGCGTTACGGTCGAAAGTCTGGACGCTGCCGTCGGCAAAGAGCTGGAGAAGCTTCCGCGCGTGACCGGTTCGGGCCGCGAGGCCGATAAGTTCTATGTATCGCGCGCGGTCGATACGGCGTTGAATCAGGCCGAAAAGATTGCCGCCGACATGAAGGACGACTACGTTTCCGTCGAACATCTGCTGCTCGCGCTGATCGAAGCGCCGGACAGCACGCTCAAGGAGCTTTTAATGAGCGCGGAGTACATCATGGCTGGAGGAAATTCCAATGTCATCCTCTGTGAGAGGGGAATTCGCACTTTTGAGACGATGATTCGAAACAATCTAGATATTTCCGCCATACCCGTGCTGAAAAAATACTCCCATCTGCCAGTGGTGATTGATCCGAGCCATGCAGCGGGAATGAGCTGGATGGTAGAGCCTCTTGCAAAGGCGGCTATCGCGGCAGGAGCGGATGGATTGATGATAGAAGTGCATAACGACCCGGCTCATGCACTGTGCGACGGAGCCCAATCACTCAACCTAGAGGAGTTTGATCGTGTGATGCGGGCCGTTAAAAAACGCGTAGAATTTGAAGAAAAGATCATGTAGAGTAAGATAAAAGGGCCAGGAAAACTGGCCTTTTAAAATCTCCGCCATAAAACGAAGCATTACTCTACGCTCACCATCACAGAAGAGGCCTTGATGATGGCGCTGGCTGGAAGATCAGGAATGAGTCCTAATTCCTGAACGGCATCCATGGAGATGGTGCTGGTGATGATTGTGTCACCGCCAATATCGATGCCCACTATGGCGTTGACGGTACCCGGGTGGATGTAGGAGATCTTGCCTGGTAAAACGTTTCGTGCGCTGATTTTCATGAGTTTTTCCTTTCTCGTAATGTTTTGTTTTTCATAGTTTCTCCCAAAAACGGGATTTCATGCAAGGATCCATATAGGGCGATTGACGGGGAGAGGGAAAAGTTTTTTCAAAAAGTGTAAAGAGCAATTGCAACTTTTGTCGGAATTATATAAAATAGAACTGCTGGTCATGTGCTGGCGAATTCAGAACTGAGGACAGTGAAAAAGGATATGGCGAATTTGAACTTTGATGTAGTGGTAAAAATCGGGTCGATGGCGCTCATTCGACAGGAGGACAATGACCTGGATTACAATATTTTTGCACGGCTGGGAGCACAGCTCAAGCCGGGTTATATTTTGGTCAGCTCAGGCGCTACCGAGATCGGGCGACTGGACTATATGAAGCGCAATAATGGGAATGAGCTCAAGGGAGATATGGAAGAGGTGAAGACGGATTATGCGGCCCAGGGACAATCCATCCTCATGGAGAACTACCGCCAGTTTATCAAACCCATCTACTCCATCCGCCAAGTGCTAGTGGAGCACAGCCATTTCAACGACGAGGAAAAGAGGGAGCACATCAAGAAACTCCTGTTCCGGGCGGCAAATCAAAACGCCATCCCCATTGTCAACTACAACGATGCAGTGTCCAGCGAGGAGAACCGCAAAATGGAGCTGGCAGCTCTGCGAAAAAAAGAGGAAAATATTGTAGAGTGCATCGATAACGATGAGACAGCAGCTGTCATTGCAACGCTAGTACAGGCGAAAATTTTTATTATGCTCACATCAGTATATGGCATCTATAAAGATCCCAAGGATCCCTCTACGCTGATCAGCGAAGTCACAGCGCCAAATATGGATCAACTGATAGAAAAACTCACCAAGATGATGCAGTACTGCAAGGGGGCCTCTAGGGAGGGCACGGCGGGCGCCATATCCAAATTGAAGTTTGCCCAAAAACCGCTGGAATGCGGCTCTACGGTGATTATCGCGCATGCCAAGTACAAACTGGACGATATTATTCAGGGAAAGGTAAAGCGCACGCTAATTCAGTTGAAAGAAGACTAGATGAACGACAAAACTGAAAATGCTTGAAAGCAAAAACACAAGGCAATCCCTTGTGTTTTTTTTGGTACCAAATGATGGTGTGCGGGATTGGTTTTGAATACTATAATTGGGGAAAACTGAATATAAATCATTAATAAAACAGAGCAGATGTAAAGGAGAGACGCTATGAATAGAGTACGGCGAGGGACTTTACTGATATTGGCGCTTGTGTTGGCAATCACTAGTCTGTGGGGATGTAGCGCTGCCAAAAACATAGATTACTCGGAAGTGTTAGGTTATTTATGCGGCGAGGAGACA
>CAJJPW010000335.1 GCA_905193725.1 uncultured Eubacteriales bacterium | reverse complement strand
TAGGTTGAAAATGTCTCGGCTACTTTTTTTGAGGGGACACCGCTGGCCAAGACCATTTTAGGGCCCAAGGAGAACATCGAAAGAGTATCTCGGGAAGATCTGTTGGCCTACATCCAAAAACACTACACTCCACAGAACATTGTGGTGGCCTGTGCAGGCAGCTTCGAGGAAGAAAAGCTGATGCAGGCGCTAAACGACACCATCGGAAATTTTGGCGTGGAGAATAAGCAACAGGAGTATAGTGTGCCAATTCAGTTAGAGGAGAAAAAGAGGCTGTCCATCATCCAAAAAGACATCGAGCAGGTGCATGTGCTCATCGGTCTGCCCGGTTATACGATGATGGACGAGAGAAGGGAAAGCCTCTCCATTCTCAATAACGTCTTAGGTGGGTCCATGAGCTCGCGTTTGTTCCAAAAGATCAGAGAGGAGAGAGGGCTGGCCTATTCGGTATTTACCTATCCCTCTGCGTACTCCGGTGCGGGGATGTTCTGCGCCTATGCGGGAACAGGGGCAGATAACGCCCAGCAGGTCACAGAACTCATGTTGGAAGAGCTGGAGCAGGTGAAGAAAAATGGCATTACCAAAGAAGAGTTTGAGCAGAGCAAACAAATGCTCCGGGGAAATTACATCCTTTCCTTAGAGAGCACTTCCAGCAAAATGAATGCCCTGGGAAAGAACTTATTATTAGGTGGCAGAGTTTTGACTGAAGAAGATGTGCTGGGCAGACTGGCAAAGGTCACTTTGGATGATGTACAGAGCACCATTCAAGACGTGATGCAGTTCGACAAAATGACAGGCGCATTTACGGGAAAGATAAAAGAAACCGCCTTTTATGAGAAGGTTTTCTCCTAAAAAGCAGCTTCGTCACAAAAGATAAATCATGAGAAGAGACCTATTTATTGAGGTCTCTTTCTTTTGCCCATTTATAGAGCGCAGCAATGATGCGGGAGGCAGAATTGCCGTCTCCATAAGGGTTATGGGCATTGGCCATGTTGAGGTACATGCTCTTCTTGGTGAGCAGTTCGTTGACCATCCGATAGATTTTATCGGTGTTGGTGCCGCTGAGCACTGCGGTTCCTGAGACCACGCCTTCCGAGCGCTCTGTGGTATCCCGCAAGATGACCACCGGTTTATTGAGGGCAGGGGCCTCTTCTTGCAAGCCGCCAGAGTCCGTCATGACCAGATAACAACGCCCCAGCAGATTGTGCATATCAAATACGTCAATGGGGGGCGTGAGGTGAATGCGGCTGTGGCCGCTGAGCATCTCGTCCACTGTGCCATGGAGTTTTTGATTGAGGGGCACCGGGTAGACGAATTGGATGTCTTTATGGGTATCGTGCAGCTTTAAAATGGCCTTGCAGATGTTTTCCAAATTTTTGCCGATGTTTTCCCGCCTTTGGGTGGTTACCACAATGGTCTTAAGGGAGTCGTAATCAATCTGGTTGAGCCGGTCATTTTGGAACACATAGTGATCCTTAATGGTGTACTTGAGCACATCAATTGCCGTATTTCCCGTCACGTAGATATTATTCAAAATATGCTCGCAAATGAGATTTTGCTTGTTGAGATTGGTGGGCGCAAAATGGAGGTCGGCGATCTTTGAGATCATACACCGGTTAATCTCCTCAGGGTAGGGTGAGTATTTGTTGTACGTCCGCAGCCCAGCTTCCACATGGCCTACAGGGATTTTTTGGTAAAACGCCGCCAAAGCACCGCTAAAGCTGGTGAGAGTATCGCCGTATACCAAGACGATATCCGGGCGCTTTTGGGAAAACAGCCGATAGAGCCCATTGAGACACCGTGTGGTGATGTCGCACATCGTCTGCCCATGCTGCATAATATTGAGATCGTGCTCAGGGGTAATGTGAAAAACCTGCAAGACCTGATCTAAGATATCCCGATGCTGCCCGGTGACATAGACGGTGGGCTGTATGTGGCGCTCTTTTTGCATCGAGAGCACAATGGGTGCCATTTTGATTGAGTCTGGCCGCGTGCCAAAAACCAAAGCGACTTGAAGCGGGGCTGCCATATGTTCCTCCTCAGAATCAATAAGATAAAAATATAAGATGATTATCTAGTATGCTGTACAGCGAAATTTTAGTATCCTATCACAGAAATCAAAAAGCCTTCCCGAAGGTGATGTAAGGAAGGCTCAGAGTTCTTTGTCTATAAAAAACATAAATGGGGGGATGCTTTTATAGCCATACTGTTTTGTTAGCCGATCTTTTTCGCTAACCGAGACTTCATACGGTTTGCCTTGTTCTTGTGTATGATGCCCTTTTGAGCTGCCATATCGACTTTTTTCACAGCAGTTTTGAAAAGTTCATCGGCATTTTCGCCGTTTTCTACAGCAGATTGGAAAGCCTTCACTCTGGTTTTCAGGTCGGACTTAATCACTCTGTTGTGAGCGGTCTTCTTGTCAATGACTTTTACCCGTTTTTTTGCTGATTTAATGTTTGGCATGTTCTC
>CAJJPW010000334.1 GCA_905193725.1 uncultured Eubacteriales bacterium | reverse complement strand
CCCGTCGGGATAGGCTGGCAGGACGGGTATGCCTCTGGGCACGCCCAGGGCATCTGCTTGTGAGTCCAAAATGGGCGCCATATTCTCATATCCACATAAAGGGGGCAGTTGGCTCTCCCGGGTTCCAGAGATCTCCAGCGCTTGCCCTGCGTACTGCAGCTTATGCACATCTAAAAAGGCCGAGCCTGAGACCATGCTTTTTGAGGTTCTCCACTGGCCGGTCATCCGATAAAAAGCATAACTTCCCTGCCCACAAATATGCTTGCCATCAAAATTCATGCCCTGTTCTTTTAAATGAGCCAGCTTATATACTGGGTAGGTGGCGTGTATCATGCAACCAGTGGTCTGATACATGGTGCGCTTTAGCCCCTGATCTTGCCGCAAACGCCGGGCAAAATCCGCCGCATCACAGTACTCCCAGGTGAGCACATCACTAGCCGGCTGCATTTTGCCGTCCAGTATCATCACACTGTGCCAGGCTCCTGCCAGGCCAATCCCGTCAATTTCGTGTCCCTTCGCCACTTGTCTGCCCAGATCTATCATCCACTGATATACCGCTTCTCCGTCGCATCTGCCATTGCTGCTCATCCGAACTGAATATGGTCTGCTTTTCACGCAAAGCGCCTTGCCATCCTCATATATCATCGCCTTGGCAGAGGAGGTACTCGCTTCTAACGATAAAATCTTCATGTATCTTCCCTTGCTTGTGCTCTCACTGTACCTTGTATTTTTTCTTTCTTTCTTTATTATACACGCAATTGACAGAAGCGTCATTTACTTTTGCATCCATCCAGCTTTGTCGCCACACCCTCTCGCTTTGCCCGATGCAAAAACGCGAGCTTATTATCACGCAGAAGCGCTACACATGATCATGGGCAATGCAAGATGGATCTATTGGCTATCCACCCCTGCTTCCTTGACCAATACAAAAAACCGCTTTCGTGCTAGGAAAGCGGTACGTTATATATGATAAGTTAGCTTCTTTGTACAACGGCGTCCATTGCCTTTGCAATATACTCCACGGTGTTTTTTGCCTGTTCCAGCGTATTGTAGTTGTGCCCAATTTCTATGAGCAGGCACTTATCCGAAATATGCTGGTTATACCGGCCATCTTTTACGCGAATCGGCCTCACTAAGTCTTCATTGTAGCTGGCCAGCTCCTCCGTCATCGCTTTGGCAAAGGCGTAATTGCTCTTCCAATCGGGCATTTCACTGTAGCCTTCCCTGCCTGTGCCCACCACAAACATCACTTTGGCGCACTGTTTTCCATCGATGGTCACGTAATCGTTTTCGCCTGCCTCTTTGGAGGAGGCATCTCTGTGGACGTCAATGTAAATCTCCAGGTCCTCATACTGATCCCTGTACTTTTCCATGGTCTTGACAGAGCGGGTGTAGGCGGTGCCCAGTTTGGGGGGCTCATGGTCTGTTGTATCGTGTATCACATGAAATCCGCGTTCTTCTAGTTCCTGCGCTAGCAAATCCCCTACGGCCACGATGTTCTTATCGTTTTCCTTGGTTCTCCACTCGCCATTCTCCTTATATTGGCTGTCCTTGGTGGGATAATACGCCTCTGTGGTATGGGTGTGATAGATCAAGATGTTGGGAGAACTATCCTTTACTTTGATGGGTTTATTCTCATCATGATTGATTTTTTCTATTTCGATTTTGATCTCCTGGGGCATTTCTTGATCTTCGCCGCCTTGTTCATCTTCTGCTTCGGTATTGTAGATGACGTCGGCAGAGGTATTGACGGCATCTTCCGGCAGCAAGTTTAAACTCTCCTTGTCTTTCTCCCCACTGGCTTCTGCCGCATTGGTCTGACCTGGCGCCAATAGACTGCCCAGTACTGTCTGCGCTAGGCTGTCCTCTTCTCCTTGAGCACCCAGTGCAGCGCCGCTGGTCGGCTCGGTCTTTTCCGTATCTGACTTACATAAGTTGTATATCAACAGACACAGCAATGCCAACAGCAGTACAATGACCAGATAAAATAAAACGCCATTTTCCTTCTTTGTACTTCGGTTTCGATTATTACGATATAATGCCATGACCCTTCCTCCTGATTTATTATATTAGAGCAAGGTTGTACATATGCTTTATTCGTATACTTTATTTTATGACCCCCTTTGGACAAAATATGACTTTTTTTGCAAACCTCTTTATATTCACTCGTGCCTTTTAATTCATAAACCGGCGGATTTCCTCTAGGCTCATATCCCTATGAAATGTCAAATTCATGGAATCTGCGATTACCCCTGCACAGTACTCTACAATCACGTCGCTCTCTTTGGGAGTTACGACCATTTCCCCTGCACTCTGCTGCATAATGGCCGAAAACACCTGGTCCATCTGCCCTTTAGAGAACTTCATTTTCGTATTGGCCACCGCTTGCTCTATTAAATCCACTGCGATGGTATTGGCAAAGCACACCATCGGGACGCCTATTGCAATCACGCTGACACCTAGCGTCTCCTTGGAGATCTC
>CAJJPW010000333.1 GCA_905193725.1 uncultured Eubacteriales bacterium | reverse complement strand
TCCTGATAGGTGAGAGGAGTTTTCTTCCTCGCCTTGAAAACTGAATAGACAGTATATTATAAGAAACGTTTTTAGCCATTTTCAACATCAGAAACGTACAAATAATTAAAGACGGGGGATGGCTGATAGATGAAATCAGCCATCCCCTTAACACAATTAGCTTTCCCGGAATGCTAGGGAACCTCTGATTTAATCCGCACTACCATACAGGTTCGAGATATGGTATAATAACACCATCAAAACAATGGTGGTGCCGGACAATGAAGCAGGAAACATTTACAGACATCGAGTACAGCTACAAGTGCAACACATTAGAAGAACTAAACGAGTTCAAAACAACATTTTCAGGCACCTTTACTATGGATGGAACTCGGGATGAAGTCCCCTCTTTTGAGGAAGTAACTGCTGATTATACGGAGGATTTCTTTATTGAAAACACCTTACTTTTGGTCTATGTAGAGGCAAATAGTTGCACTCCTCGATTTGGGGTAGACTCTGTTTCGAAAGAGAACGGCACTCTTTCTGTCCATGTCAAATACACTTATACCCCCGAAGAAGGCGACAGCGCAATGGCAGGGTGGCTGTTCACTATTCCTGTAAACAACGATCAGATACAGGATTGCACTAACTTTGACGCTATCCTGAAGTAAGAAGCAACAAGATTTTGACAAACCCCTCTACCTGTTCACTATGATCCTGGGAAAATTGTATATTACTTCAAAAACTTTGCTGATAAAGGTGTAGAAATTTGTGTCAAAATCTTTTATCCAGCAAGTGGAGGAGCTGCAAAAATCTCAGATGCATGGCCTAAAAGATAAGAATAATCCATTTATAATATTAAGGTGGTATCATTATGCAAGTCACAGACTTAAAGGCAATATTAGATTATGAACACAATGAACAATGGCTTGCTGCCCTAAATTGCTATAAAGGGATTTGGGATCACAATCCGACTGATGATGTTGCCATTCGGTATTGCTTCTTTTGTTGGTATTTAATTTGGCAATGGGAGCAAATTGATTTTCCCGGAGAGGATATATCGTTTGAAGCCAAAATTACTGTTGATAACAGAATGGGAATATCAAAAGCGGAACTTGAGCATACATTATCAAGTAATTGACCGCAGCTGCCTCTGTTTCAAGAGAACATACGCCTTGCGTACAGAGTGCGAAAGATACAACTCCCGCTTTAAGGCGTCTGGGCAGGAACGATTATGGGTGCGCAACGGAAACAGTGCGGCAAACCTCAATACGCTCACCCACATCTCTGCCCTGGCTGTGGCCCTTGCCGCCGTTTTGTCCGGCTCTCACTCCTACCGCGCGTCTAAATCATTCAGGCGATCCGCTTAATGGATGTTCCTGTATGGCTTTATTCGCTCGGTTTTCTACCGGGCTTGCTTTTTATGCGTTTTTTCTCTTTACCGAGTCATCCTCGCTTTTTCTCTCTTCGCCCCTTTTATTTAGGACGTGTTTTGCTCATCTCTACTGAACCATGCAATCTGCAAGATACCGCGCTCACCTATACCGGCAAATGTGTAGATGCTTACACCGATATGAAGTGCACCTACAAATCCACTAGCTCAATGTATCTTTTTCAAATGGAGGATGGGCGCGAATTCTGGCTGGATGCCATCTTTTTTACGCAGGGAAACTTTGATTTTTCACATTTCCGTGATACAGTTCCTGGCACCACCATTACCGTTCGCTATATTGACGCCAATTATAGCTTGGGTCCTTTTGCGAAAAAAGCAGTAGAAATCAGAAATGACACCGAAGTTTTTCTTTCCATGGATGCCGTAGAAAAAACCTTTCACAGGACCAGAGTTGCTATGTGGGTCACTTACACCGTGGTCCTCACCGCTCACATCCTCGTCATGGTCATCGATTATTTGATTGCACGCCGCCAGCGCAAACTCACCGCCCACCGCCAGCAAACCAAGGCGAAGCGCCGGCCCACCCGGAGGAAAAGGGCGCGCCCCCCAGCGCCAGACGCAAGAAGGACCGCCGCTGAGCCGCTTTCACCCGAAAGCCGCCCGCGGCGGACGCTTCGCCGGCAGGACCGGGCCCCGCTCCCCCGATCGACTTTCACGAAAAAAAGAACGGCGCTCCGCTCCGAGCGCCATTCTTTTCCATGTTATCAGCCCGCAGGTCAGGGCCGTCCGAGGCTTTCCCGGTGGACCGGCCCTCGCTTTCCCCATCTTTGGGCGAGTTCCCCCCGGATTTAGCTGTTTCGCGAGCACTTTTCGGCGTCGATGGCCAGGACCAGCATCAGGACGTAGAGGGCGTCGGCGGGGTCGGCGATGTCCAGGACATAGGTGTCCGTCCAGCGGAGGAGCTCCTTGGAGATCTGAGCCACCTGGCGCTGGCCGTCGTAAACGGAGTAATCCCACTCCAGGAAGCTGCCCTCCACCGTCCAGCCCCGGCAGTCGATGGTATACTGGGGCCGGAAGAGGGTAAACTCCTTGGAGATGCAGCCGATGTACCCG
>CAJJPW010000332.1 GCA_905193725.1 uncultured Eubacteriales bacterium | reverse complement strand
ACAGTAAAAATAAAGAAAAATAAATTTTTTTAAAAATTGACAGATTAAAAATAATTGCATAATATTAATTCATAAGTTACGCAATCGTTAAGCTTAACGTTATGCTTAACGATTATCTCGTCTGAAAATATAAATCACTTGAAAAAATTGAACAAGCGGAGGTGAAAATGTGGGAAAGAGTATTTTATTGTCTAATATTGTAAAAGCTTTTCCAGGTGTTATTGCGCTAGATGATGTCTCACTGGAAATTAGGCAAGGGGAAGTACATGCATTAATGGGGGAAAATGGTGCTGGAAAATCCACATTGATGAAAATACTAGCAGGGTTATATAAGGCAGATCGTGGAGAAATCTATCAAGATGATCAAAAAATTGAAATCCACAGCATACGTGATTCAATACGCTATGGCATTAGTATGATTCACCAAGAACTCATGCCCATAAGGGATATGATGGTATGTGAAAATATTTTTCTAGGTAGAGAACCGTTTGTAGCCAAAGGAGTGCGCTTTGTAGATCGAAAAAAATTGGTTCAAATGACAAGAGAGGTATTTGAGGAAGTTGGCATTGATACAATCAATCCTAAAAGTTACATGCGGGAGCTCAGCGTAGCAGAAACACAGCTGGTAGAAATTGCAAAAGCAATCTCTCACAATTCAAAATACATCATTATGGATGAGCCCACTAGCGCTATTACTGATAAAGAGGTGGCCAAACTCTTTGATCTCATTGACCGTCTTAGAAAAAATGGGGTGGGAATTATCTATATTTCCCACAAGATGGATGAAATTTTTAAAATTGCAGACAGGATTACGGTCTTGCGAGATGGAAAACACATTGCCACAAAAGAGGCAAGCGAAATGGATGAAAAAGCCCTGATTACTATGATGGTGGGAAGGGAGCTCAAGTTATTTGAAAAGGCAGAGTCGCAAATAGGAGACGTGGTGTTATCTGTTCGTCATTTAAGCAGTCCCGGCGTTTTTGAGGATATCAACTTTGACCTCAGAAAAGGGGAAATACTTGGCTTGGCTGGTCTTATGGGAGCAGGGCGTACGGAGATGGTGGAGAGCATTTTTGGCCTTCGCAAACTAGAGCGAGGGGAAATATACCTCCATGGGAAAAAGGTGCGCATTAAAAACACGCGAGATGCAATCAAACATAAAATTGCCCTGATCCCAGAAGACCGCAAACAGATAGGACTCAACCTAATCGCCTCTGTGAAGGATAATATTACCATTGTGAGCATTGACCAGTTCACTAAGTGTGGATTTGTCAGCCGCAAAAAAGAAAGACAAGTGGTAGATGAGCAGGTAAAGCTACTTAACATTAAAACCCCTAGCCGAAACCAATTGGTGAACAATTTATCTGGGGGCAATCAGCAAAAGGTAGTCATCAGCAAATGGCTGGTCTCTAATGCGGATATCATCATACTAGATGAACCTACAAGAGGCATAGACGTAGGCGCTAAGTCGGAAATTCACTATTTGATCAGCAAACTAGCTCAGAGTGGCAAAGCGGTTATTGTCATTTCCAGTGAAATGCCAGAAGTCATCGGTATGAGTGATAGAGTGCTAGTGATGTGTGAAGGACGCATTACAGGAGAATTGAGTGGTGAAGAAACCACGCAGGAACGCATAATGTCTCTGGCAATGGAATTTAAGGATAAAACTACTCAAGTGGGATAATAGGCCCTTCAAATGAAAATAAATAGATAAGATGCACGGGAGAGAGGATTAAAACGATGAAGTTAGCGCAAAAAGGAAAGGTTTCATTGTTAAAAAATGGAAACAACTTATTGAGAAGATTTGGCATATTTATCGCATTTTTAATTATTGTGATTATATTAAGCTGTATTACTAGCTCCTTTTTAACAGGAGAAAATATTTTAAACGTTATACGCCAGATTTCCTTTAACGGGATGGTGGCAATTGGCATGACGTTTGTCATTATCACTGGCGGAATTGACCTTTCAGTAGGCTCAGTACTGGCACTAGGAGCGCTTTTTACAACGAGTATGTGTACTCAGGAAAATCCAGGTTCATTAGTGGTTGCCATTCTTGTGGGTTTAGCGGTCGCGACGGCATGTGGATTCTTAAACGGCCTGATGATCACCAAGGGAAAGATGGCACCATTTATCGCCACAATGGCTATGATGACTATGGCAAGAGGGGCATCGCTTCTATTCTGCAACGGGCGTCCGATTATCAACCTCACAGACGAGTTTAAGGAAATTGGGACAGGAAGCTTACTTTTACCCATTCCTATACTGGTATTCTTCCTGGTCATCATAGTGGCATATTTAGTGCTATACCGCTCCAGATTCGGCAGGAAAGTATTTGCCGTAGGGGGAAATGAGGCAGCGGCAAAGGCATCGGGAGTCAATATTGATCGAGTCAAAATTTCAGTATACATGATTTCGTCCTTCTTAGCAGGGCTCAGCGGCATCATATTGGCTGCTAGAATGGGAGCGGGCTCTCCCATTGTAGGAGAGGGGTATGAGCTGGATGCC
>CAJJPW010000331.1 GCA_905193725.1 uncultured Eubacteriales bacterium | reverse complement strand
ACATTCATAATGTGAACCAAATACAGCCTGTTGTATCCTCTGGAGTACGCTTACGAATTAAGGAAAGCGATCTACCGCATGCACTGAAAATCACAGAAAGCTCTGCTTGGCTATCGGAAAGTATAGTAGGAGAGAAGGAAACAAAAAAAGGAGAAAAATCAAATGAAAATACTGTGTGCAGGGTCAGAGAAATTCTGTAGCTGCTGTGAATGGAGTGACCGCAACATCCTGTAACAACAGGTTGACCATACAGAAAGAATACATTATACTTGCAGATAGAGGAAAAAGGAAGGAACGACACTTATGAATTATATTGTCTTTGATCTGGAGTGGAATCAACATTTTAGCGGATATCAAAGAAAAGACGGCAAAAAACAAACGGATTGTGCTTTAAAAAACGAGATCATTGAAATTGGCGCAGTGAAGGCCGATGAGTCATTTCGCATTGTTGACGAATTTACACGTTTGGTTCGTCCAAAAGTCAATAAAAAGATCAATCCCTATGTAAAGAAGATCTTGCACACGGATTTGGAAAAATGTAAAACAGCAGATGCATTTCCCAAAGTCATAGAGGAATTTAAAGAGTGGTGCGGAGAAGAAGGCACGCTATTTGCTTGGGGTTCGGATGATTTTTTGATTTTAAAACAAAATCTACACTTTTACCATATGGAAGAGTCGTTGCCCATGGACGCATATAATCTACAGAGTATTTTCGCAAAACAGTTTGAAACGGAGGCAAAAGTGCTGCAAAGGAGCCTCAAATACGCAGTAGAGTTTTTTGACATCCCACAAGGAGAGGAATTTCATAGTGCCCTTAGCGATGCTAGATATACCTTTGAAGTACTAAAACACATGGCGGAAAAGATCGATTCTAATCACAGGATGGACGTTTCATCCAGTAAATGGCTAGGGAAATCAGGGGCGCAGGCGGATTTAAAGCGGTATCGAGTGCTCAAAGCATTTGTGATGAATGATGCCTGCAAAATAGATACCTATTTGGCAAACCATAAGACCATTCGTTGTCCGTTATGCAAGCAACCGGTCGAGAATTTGAGTCCATGGTTGGGAGGTGCAGATCAAAGATATTATAAAATGATTCGATGTGAAAAACATGGGTATCTATTAATTAAGATCAAGGCGAAAAAGGAAAAGATCATCAAAATCGTTAAAAAAATTCGCCATAGAGATGTAGCGGCCATTCAAGAGCTTTTGCCTGTATATGTGGCAGAAGACAAGCCGGTTAATGCTAAAAAGTAGATGCTGTGATGTTTGGCAGCAATATAGAGAAATAGTAAAGGAAAACAAAAAGCGCAGGTGAAGATGCCAGCGCTTTTTGTATGTACTAAAGCTTCCTCAACTTAGTAAAATCAGTAGAGCCCATGAAGAGGGACCGCTTAAAACTTGAATGGATAGGCCTCAATGTCAGGGTTTATTGCCTGCCTTCCCATCCGGAGTTAAAATGAATTTTGGTATCATAGCAGCAAAGTAGCTCGGAGAAGTTCCTCATCAATGAAACAAAGAGGAAGAGGATACGACGAATCAATTGGAGGCTAACCTAGATGTTATTCACTAAAAATACGATAAAGCCAATGTATATTAGCATCAACAACACGCCTTGTACGCGATGCAACTTGCCCTTGGTAAAAAAAGTAGGTAGGATGAGCACGGCACACATGGCGAGAAATACGGGAATATCAATATAAAGCGTGCGGGGCAAAATCTGATGCAGTTGAGCGAGATACTCGGGGACGATGGAAAGTCCGCCAGGGCTGATGAGAGCACAGGTGGAGAGAATCATGGTGATATTTAAAATGTTAGCGCCTAAGATATTCCCCACCCCCATAGAAGTTTCTTTTTTGATAATTGCGGTAACAGAAGTAACTAGTTCGGGTAAAGAGGTCCCTAGTGCCACCAAAGTAACGCCTACTACGCTTTCTGGAACGCCTAGCGCTACTGCTAGCAGGGAACCATTATGCACCAACAGACGTGCCCCTATAATGATACTAGCTGCTCCCAAAAAGAATTTACATACATTCCATACGATCTGCTTTCTAGATGCTTTCTCAGATGCAATGGAGGGACGATCAGCCGTTCTTTCGGATTTTTAGACGTATTTGATGTTGGAATAAAGATAGTAAAAAAAGATCAACAGTAAAATAATCGCCTCAAAAACAGAGATGTTCCTGTTCAGGCAAAAGAAAAAGAGCAAAATTGCGCTTACGAACATAATGAGAGATTTGCTTTTAAATATAGAAAATTCCGTATTAACACATGTAACAAACTTATTAAATGGAGTTATAAATATAAAAGGTGGAGAATTAACTAATAACTATTCAAAGGCACGTTCAATAATTAATGAAACTTCAGGTACAATTAATATAGATGATGCTTTAATCAATGTATCAAGTGTAAGTTCATATTCTATTGAAAATAAATCTTCAGGAATTATTAATATAGGAAAGAATAGTTCAACAAATGGTACAAATATTACTGGGAAAATATATAATGAATCAGAAGGAACAATAAATGTTTACTCAGGA
>CAJJPW010000330.1 GCA_905193725.1 uncultured Eubacteriales bacterium | reverse complement strand
ATAAAAGAGCCTCTCTTCCCTGGTCAAGTTGAGTACTTTCTCCGGGTCTATGCCTCGTTCTAAGTAGTATGAAAGGAGCCGCCAAGTGAGCTGCTCCCTAATTACTTTTTTAGGGTATCTACCTCTCGTACAGTGGTCTTTCCGAATACTCCGCTTAATTCTAAGATCTTTTTGGATATTTCCACTCTGTCTTTTGCATTAAAAATTTGTACAACATCAATATAGTTATCAATTTGCCTTAGCTTTTCTAACTCTGCTGCCAGTTCTCGTAGCGTGGGGCTGCCTATATAGCATAAATACGCATCTTGCATTTTCTTATCTTTATATTCCAGCCATTCTTCAATTTCTTCTTCAGTAAGTGATTCGATCTCTATCTCCTGATCTATCGCACCAATATAAAGAGTTTGGTGTTTCCTTACTTTTACGTCCTCTAAGATTTTCTGTGCCTTTAAGATAAATTCCTGTAAATTTTGCTTGCTCATTTTGTTTTCCTCTCTTTCTCAATTGGTTGCAGCCTGTGGCAGGGGGCGGGTCCCGCCCCCTGCGCTAGCGCCGCAAATAAGCCTTATTTCTCTACTGTTTCATATTCCTTGGGCGTAATGCTGCTGGCCCGTTTGAGGCTGCCCGGTGTAAAGCCAAAGGGAATCTCCGTCATGGCCTTTTTGCCCACTTCCCAGCTTGCCAGCGGCATTTCTGTAAACCACACGTTGGAGATAGTCCAATCCTCAATGCCGTCAGAATCTGGGTCTTTGATGCTGCAACGGATCCGGTATCTCACATCCTGGCTGCCCTGAGCCGCATCTACCGCATCTGCAAAGCGGGTGAATACCTTGTTGAGGGAAAGAGTTCCCTCGCCCTTGCACCCTACAATTTTAGAGTCCACGTTCATGCCAATCTGCACGTCTTCTCTGTTGAATGTGATTTTGGCGTCGATTTTGTTAAACTCCGCCACTCTCTGTTCGTTTACCCAAAGCTCTGCCCAAGAGCCGGATAGTACTTGGTTTCCTCTTAATACTGCCATTTTGCTTTTCCTCCTTTGTTAGTTCAATACTGCTTTGACGATGATGTCTTCCATCGCGTCCACGAATCTCAGCTGCATGCCGATAAATACGTTGCTGCCTGTTTTCGCCGTCTGGATGTCCGCGTCGGTCATCTCATCCACATTCTGGCCTCTCTCTGCCAGATACGCCTTCTGTGCCTCTACATCAAGATATGCCTTGTTCTCATAGTTGGGATCCAGAACAGTGCCTACTAAGCCGGAAAGATAGGTGTTGATGTTGTTGATGAGCAGCTGCTTGTTGTCGTAGCTATTCACAATTTTGCCAATATACTGGTCTGCAAAGGTCTTGCGAAGGTCGCTCTGGATTAAATCCATGGCCTCTACGATCTTGATCTTCCGGTACTCTTCGGATTGTGTCTCCCCAATGGTGGTGAGGGAAGTAACGCCTCTTGCAATTTTGTACTTCTCGCCGTCAAAGATGATGATCAGCTTGCCTTCGTCAATCAGGCTGTCTTCCGTCTCATCTGTGTCCAAAGTGAGCACCGCATCGGTTACCTCGTCCAGCACATAGTAGGTGGCAGAGCGGTTCAGCGCAAGCCCAGCTAAGGTGCCTGCAATGCGGCAGCTGTATTCTGCGCCAGAGTATTCCCCTGTTTCTCCGTCTGCAAACAGGCAGGATACTGTGCCAGAGGCAAAGTTCACAATGCCCTCTGAATCAGGCGCTTCTGCGTTTGCCAACACCGCTTTGATGGGTTTGCCAGCAGCCCGCTGTTCTTCCACAAAGGATACCACCGCTGCCTGGTCTGCCGTCTCTGTGAGGCAGGGAGCGCATAACCAGTTGCACTCGTAGTTGCCGATCTTAGCCAGTGTTCCGGCTACATCATTGGTCTGTGCGGGATCTTCTCCCGTCTTAGCCAATTTCAGCACTCTTACGCTGTTTGCTCCCCCTAAGAACGCCAGGCGGATCAGGTCTTGGCTGTCTTCGCTCAGCTCGCTTTCTGCCACAGCCTCCATGTCCTGGTACTCTGTCAGGTCTGCTGCGGACGCGTCGTCCAACACCATTACGATTTTGCCTCTTTCGCTTCTCGCTACTGCTGTGCTTGCCGCTTTCTCAAATGTGATGTGGATTTGCGGCAATCCAATTGTTTCTTTTGTCATTGTTTTTCCTCCTAAAAGATTATTTTTTAATTGCAGAGATTTTATCCCGCAATTATTTGCACTTCACCCATGGAATCCCCTTGCTCGTCAGGTTCTCCATCCATAAACTCCATAGAAAATGTCAAGACTCCCGTCCCTTTTTCCCTGTCGATTTTGCACTCTGTACTCTCCACTGCCACAGGAATACCTTCTAGCAGCAGCGAGGGCAGCACCGCCTGCTCCAGTGCATCAAACCCTTGGTAATACTGTGGGCTGGTGGTAGATGTGCCGTGCAAATACATCATCTCCACCTGTATCACCTGTTTGAACACCTTGCCGCCTGCAATCACCTGCTTTGTGGCAGACGTGATGGTAATCACTGCATATGGTCCATTTCCCTCGCT
>CAJJPW010000329.1 GCA_905193725.1 uncultured Eubacteriales bacterium | reverse complement strand
ATAATTGGTATCTCCCCTTTCGATAGCCGGAATTGTAATTTGCGTCTCCATCTTATATTCGTCAGCCTATAAAAAACCATATTAAATATACTTTTTATGATTCTACTTGATTATTCTTCTTCACGCCTTACTAGTGCGCTCTACACCGCTGACTAACAGAGTATAAAATAAGAGGCAGAGATTTTCATAATAAAGATCTCTACCTCTTGTTCTATTATTTCTTAGTTCATGCCCAGCATTTCCTTCATCTTCATCAGCCGCGTCAAATTGCCCCGCTCGTTCTCATCCAACTTCATGGTGATGTACTTAATGGTCTCCTGGATCTGAGGGATCATCACGTATTCCAACGCGTTTACCCTTCGGCGAGTCTTTTCGATCTCATCTGCCAGCATGTTACAAGTCTTTTCCAGCTCTGCCAGCTGAATCATCTTGGGCAGGGCTTCTTTTAAGCTGTCGATGGTCTTATCCAGCTCTCCCGCCGTTTCCATCAGACCATAGGGATAAAATTCCATGTCGTTTGGCAGTACGGAAAAATCGATGCCCGGTACAACGACGCTCATGATGTTCTTCTTATAAGTCTTCAGCTCAATCTGATCTGCCGGGCTCAAAAACGCCTCTTCTAGCTGCTGAGGGCTCATGGTGAGGCTGGCCTCTAAAAACTCCCGCTGGGCAGCGGCAATGCTCTGCTCTACCTGCTCTCTCAACACTTTGTTTTGGCGAATGAGTTCCATAAACTGGCGAACCATCTCGTCTCGCTTGTCTTTTAACAATTTATGCCCCCGAACGGCCACTTTCAGCCGCTTTTTCAGACGGGTGAGTTCCATTCTGGTGGGGTTCACTTTCATTACAGCCACAGCCTATCTCCCCTTTTTAGATCTCTTCCTGTTCCGATTGTTTGGGCAGGTACTTCTCAATATAGGTATCCCGAATGCGCTTCAATTCCGCCTTTGGAAGGATGGAAAGCAGCTCCCAGCCAATTTTCAACGTCTCCTCTATGGGACGGTTGGTCTCATACCCCTGGGACACATAGCGGTTTTCAAACTCATCGGCAAATTTCGCATAGAGCTTATCCGTTTCAGACAGGGCCGCATCTCCCAAAATCTGAGAGAGCTCCTTGGCCTCTTTGCCCCGTGCATAGGCGGCAAAGAGCTGGTTCATGGTGTCTGCATGGTCTTCTCTCGTTTTGCCAGCGCCAATTCCCTTGTCCTTTAACCGAGATAGGGACGGAAGCACGTCAATGGGTGGTGCAATGCCCTTTCGGTATAGATCACGGCTTAAGATGATCTGCCCTTCGGTAATATACCCTGTCAGGTCGGGAATTGGGTGGGTTTTATCGTCCTCTGGCATGGTCAAAATGGGGATTTGAGTGATAGAGCCCTCGCTTCCCTTAATTCTCCCTGCTCTTTCATACATAGATGCTAGGTCGGTATAGAGGTATCCAGGGTAGCCACGTCTTCCCGGCACTTCCTTTCTGGCTGCCGACACCTCACGGAGTGCCTCTGCATAGTTGGTCAGATCTGTGATGATGACCAACACGTGCAGGCCCTTTTCATAGGCCAAATACTCGGCGGCAGTCAGCGCCATTCTCGGTGTTGCAATACGCTCGATCGCCGGGTCGTTTGCCAAATTGATAAACAGTACCGTTCTCTCAATGGCTCCTGTGTTTTTGAAATCAGAAATGAAAAAGTCCGCCTCTTCAAAGGTAATACCCACTGCGGCAAACACCACTGCAAATTTTGAATCCTGATTAAGCACTTTGGCCTGTCTGGCAATCTGTGCAGCCAGTTGTGCGTGGGGCAAACCAGAGCCCGAAAACACTGGCAACTTTTGGCCACGCACCAGCGTGTTTAGTCCATCAATGGCCGATACGCCTGTCTGAATGAACTCAGAAGGATAGTCTCTTGCGGCAGGATTCAGGGGGATTCCGTTGATATCCACTCTCTTTTCCGGGATGATCTTTGGGCCGTCGTCAATAGGATTTCCCATTCCATCGAACACTCTACCCAACATATCATAAGAAACCGCCAATTCAATTCCCCTGCCCAAAAACTTGGCTTTGCTGGTGCTAATTTTTAGTCCTTGGGAGCCCTCAAACAGCTGCACCAACGCCCTTTGGCCGTTTACTTCCAGCACTTTTCCACGGCGTATTTCTCCATTTTCCTGCTCGATTTCCACGAGCTCATTGTATGTAGCCCCTTCTACGCCATCAACCAGCATCAGCGGGCCCACTACTTCTTTAATGGTCCGATATTCCTTAAGCATTGATACGCTCTCCTCCCTCGCTAAGTTTTTCGATCTCCTCTATCAGCTGGGCCTCTACTTGCGCGTATTTTTCCTCTACTTGCTCTTCTGGGGTGTACTTGAACCTGCCAATGGCCTCCCGCACAGTTAGGTTGGCTAGTTCGGAGAATTCCGCGTCTTTTTCCAGAGCATCCACGCTCAAGTCGTAGTACTTCAGCACCAATTTGAGCATGAGCAGCTGTTTTTTGGCGGAGGCATAAGTGTCTACCTCGTGAAATGCATTTTGTTGCAAGTAGTCCTCCC
>CAJJPW010000328.1 GCA_905193725.1 uncultured Eubacteriales bacterium | reverse complement strand
ATCTTACTTGTTTTTAAATTATTAAATATATAATGGCAACGCACTATACCTGCGCGTTACGCATCCTTTTCTTATTCTTCGCTCGTTTCCGGCTTCTCTGCTTTTTGTGCAGGAGCAGCAGGTTTCGGTGCTCCGGCCGTTGCAGGCTTTTTAGGAGCTTCTTTCTTCTTCGGAGAAAGCTGGATAGTCATACGCTTACCTTCCAATATCGGCATCTGATCCACTTTTGCATAGTCTTCCAAATCATTCGCAAAACGAAGCAACAATACTTCACCTTGTTCCTTAAAAAGGATAGAACGACCTTTAAAGAATACATAAGCCTTCACCTTATCACCGTCTTCCAAGAATCCTTTAGCATGTTTCAACTTAAAGTTATAATCATGGTCATCTGTCTGAGGTCCGAAACGGATCTCCTTCACGATCACTTTCACAGATTTCGCCTTCTGTTCCTTCTGGCGCTTCTTCTGCTGGGGGTTCTGGTGCTGGTTCTTCTGGTGGAGGTTCGTAGGCTAAAGTTTCTCGATACCAATCGCCGCATATTGTACAAGTAAACTGTACATAGCCGAACTCTGTAGGGGTAGGCTCCACGTATGCTGTTTCCACATAGTTATGATAGCCATCAATACATTCAGCAAAAGCCGTAACAGGTACGGACAGCAGTACCATCACCGCTAAGAATATAGAAAACAATTTTTTCTTCATTCTCCATCAACCTCCTCTTCCAATTCCACAAGGAGCGAATTCAGGGTGGATGCGGTTCCCCACAGAAATTCAATATCCGTTTCTGCGATGGTATCATCCGGACGCCATCCGCAGAAATTATAGGCGATGCCATCTAGTATGGTATAGAACATGATCCAGCTTCCTGCATCCTCGTAAGAATAACCGAGCATATAGTAGGGAATCTCTCCGGCAATAATGAGTCCCCCTGTCGTAGGAGCATATCCATATTCATCAGGCTCCATCAGCTCGTGTAGGTAGGCGTCTGCGTCCTCCTTTTCAAAATCCGATAGAGAGAACCTTCCTTCCTGGGGAATAGCGCTCACCAGCACAAATAGATCTCCAATTTGAAAGGTGCAGTACTCTACGCCGTCCTCTACCATATTGGAAGGGATCACTCCAGCAGGAACCATAAATTCCGCATTGCCAATCATCCATGGATAAAACAACTCTTCCTCGGGTAGAGCTGCTACTTCTGATGCTTCCGGTTCAGGTGCTTTTATTTCTGATGTTTCCGGTTCTGAAATCTGGGGTTCCTGCGTTTCCGTTTTTGTGTCTCCACACCCAACAAAAGACAAAAGCAGAAAGACCACTAACACTATGCTTATACATCGTTTCAATCACATCTTCTCCCCTCTACTATTTTCATTGAAAAGCAAAACAGGCATATCCTCCCCACTGTAAAACGAGCAGAATATGCCTCTGGCTTTTATGTAATTTGACCATTGATTAACAAAAAGGGCCGAATTATCCTTGACTGACTGGCCGACTGACAAATGGTACCCTGTTCTTTCATCTCTGTCAATCTCTTTCTTTACAAATATATAGATTATTATAGCAAAACTTTCCAAAATTTTCAACAAGAAAAGGCTCAGCTTTCCGAACATTTTCGTCGATTCCATTCTAATCTGCGGCTGGGCTATCGCGCTTATGGGCATAAAATAACGCAATCCACATAAGTGAGTTGCGTCATTGATTTCTGCCGTCGCCTATGGACATTTCTCATCGTTTTACCTCTCTGAGCGGGCTTCGTACTTTCGCCCTACTCTACCTCTCTTGCGTTATTCGCTCGGGCCGTTGCCCGCAAACGTTTCTCTTCGTTTTACCTCTCCCAGCGGGCGTCTCTCCTCCCTATTTTCTCTGCTGTCCGCCGCTGCCGCCTGCTTCCACCAACTTTTCTCCTAGGCTCCTATCCATCACCAGCGTGTTGATGTACCCCGCCTTGACTGCTGCGCGGATGGCCTCATCCTTTGCCGATGCTTCAATTCATATTCTTCTCTATGTGTACTTGGGTCCAAAGCAGCGTGACGCCGGGGGCAGTGGATGCAACGCAATGTTACCCCCTAGAAACGAAGCGAGATATAATGAGAAAATTCTCCCAAGGGAAGGAATTTTTAGCTAAGCAGAAAGTAGATCAATGGCAGTGGATGCAACACAATGTTGCCCCTCTGGGGGAGCCGAGGCAATCTAATCAAGTCTCCCGTGGAACTGTAATTTTAGGCAACCTCTCGCTCTATATGCGGCATTGGGTGCAGCACTATGCTGCTCCCCCTCTCAGGCAGCTTCGCTGCCAGCCACAAACCAGCACAACGGGAAGGAGAGAAGTTCATTTCCGAGGGAGTTGAAATATCGTGAATTGCTCTCTTTCTATACGATAGTGGATGCAACACAATGTTGCCCCTCAGGGGGAGCCGAGCGGACCTTTCAAACTTTCGGCTACAAAGAGACATTTTCTCACTTTACCTTGCCTCGCCCCTTGGGGAGAGGTGCCGATGCGCAGCGAGGCGGAGAGGGGTTCTGCCTACTGCTTTTCCATTCCCCCTCTCAGTCG
>CAJJPW010000327.1 GCA_905193725.1 uncultured Eubacteriales bacterium | reverse complement strand
TTTTGAATCATATATGAAGCAATTTCTAATTTTGTCGAAACCTGTCTAATTTAAAAAAATTTTCCATCTGCCTGTAACGCAAGAAATTCCCTGGATTCTCTTTCCTGGTAACTCCTATGCGATCACCTCAGCTCACCCAAACGTATCGTCGGATCCACATTCACCCAGCATGGATCATATAACGCAAAACCCCTTCCCTAGGGAAACTCCATCAGATTGCCTCGGCTCCCCCAGAGGGCAGCACGATGCTACACCCACCGTCGTTTAGAAAGAGTGCGATTCACGATACTTCTACTCCCTCGGAAACATCTTCTCTATAAATTGACAATAAAAAACCTCCAAAATGGCGGCCACCCTTTTATTGTTTTCCATTTAGATTTAGGCAAATGATTCCCTTGTTTTAGCCCTGTTAGCCCTGGACGTCCTTTTTCCACTGCCTTGCCTTACAGCAAGGATACCGCCCTAGCAGCGGTATCTTTGCTGTGCCACATAAGGTGGCTAGGCTTGTCGACTTTTCCCCAAAAACCGTACCATTAATATACCATATATTCCCATATGTGTCAATAGTCTTTTACATCTTTTTTGGTGTAAATTTAAATTTCTATTTTATCCCCATAACAATCTGCACAATCTATTGATAACCTCAATTTGTTAATTATACAAATATTTTACTATACTTTTCCAAATTTGTGTACTAGAATTTTATTTTACATTCTAATTCATGTAAATATTCCACACTATATTTGATGTAATTTAAAACTTTATTTTTATTGTAAACTAAAAAATACGTCGAGCAAAGCTACAGAGGAACGAATTTAGCTTTGCTCAACAAAACTTTATTTTAGCTTCTTACTGCTGAGCTTTTTAACTTTTGGGCCAGTACTTCTGCTACTTTTTCAATATCTCCTTCCTCCCTCACATAGAACGTATTGCGTATACTTTATGTTTAACACTTAATTTGATGTTAGGCAGCGCCCCCAAATATCATATACTTCATCTCACGGAGTGAATTTTAATTTTTTTACACCACATTTCATGTACGAACATCATATATAGTGTATTTGTGTTATACTTTAATTGAGGCAACAATATGCCTTGAGATTAGGTGCTCACCTCACTTTGTTTGTTATTAATGGAATAGACCCTATGGTGCACCTAATCTCTTTTTTTCTCATTTTTCTATTTACGGCATATTGAATCTTGTTTCCTCTCATTGCTCCATCAGCTGAGCTATTATCTTTTCAATATCTATATCGCCTCTCACTGGAAAATTACTTCCTGTAATTGTGATAATACCCCTCTGCCCAACATATTTTTGCTAGCGGAATTAGAATAAACTTTAGATTCGGCAGACAAATCTAAAAGTTCTGGTCCATGTTCTCCTATTTTTGTAGTTCACTCCTTATTAGTTTCATTGATATAAAAAAGAACCGCCTGAATGCGATTCTTTTATTTCATAACTGTAAATCATTAATTCATAAACATCTTCTATCTAAATTACTTTACTTATTCACTAATCATATTACTAACACTCAGAAGGATCATTATTACCTCTCCCTCTTTCATGTGAATAGAGAGAAGATAGGAATTCACTTCCTTTTTCAAATCAAATTCCTCTTCTAAATATCTATTATCAGTACCAAACTGCGCTTTTACCCATTTCCCATCCTGTTCATAGTAATTAAATGCCAATTCATACGTTCCTTCTCCATGCTCTTCTCTCTGGTCATAAAACTCCTGTAGTGTCGAATCTAAAAACTGTTGATCGCTAAAATCGTCTATTTGATAAATTGGCATAATATCCATATCTTTATATGCTTGATACACCTCTTCTAGTGTACTGCCCAGCCCAATTCCTCTCTTGGTATTGCAGTCTTCGTATTCGCTTCCCTCTTCTATCGCTATGTCATCACCAAATTCCAATTCTTTTACTAACTCGTCTCCCTTATAGAGATCAAATTCTTCTTTGGTCATCTCTGTCTTGCCGCACCCTGATAATGCTGCAACACACAGCAGTAAAACTACTAATGTCAAACTGACTTTTTTCATCTTTCTGTTCCTCCACCCTTTTTGTCTCTATTATACCACACCTTTCCATCTGTTTCCTATTTTTCGCTAAGAGTACACCAATTTGGTGTGTCCGCCGCATTTTTTACACCTTTTCAAGTGTACATAGTCTTATCTTTTTTACACTATATTAAATAAATGCATTTATTAATACACCACATTAGTTGTATTCATATTTTTATTTTGCTCTGCCCGTTCATTTTATTCTATTATACATCATATTTGATGTATATATATAACTTGCTGCTCTTTATACATTAAATTAAGCGTAAAACTTATACGCCATTTCCAGTGTATAAATTGCTTTTTCGCAAAAGTTTCCCCTTCCTTCGCACACTAAAATTAGTGTATTTAATACACCATATTAGATGTACTACCATTTTATATCACTGTATATTTATTGATAAATCGTGCATAATGATACTTTTAATTTCCATTTGTTTCTATTCCTCTGTTACACTTCAGAGAGGCAAAAGAGCAGGAAAATTAGTA
>CAJJPW010000326.1 GCA_905193725.1 uncultured Eubacteriales bacterium | reverse complement strand
AGCCAAAAAGGAGCGAATGATTCGCGCCTCTTGCCGATCCGCCATCAAGGCGGGAGATTTGCTTCCCAAGCGGGAGATCGAGCGCGTGCTGGATAGCTTGCTCCGCCAAGGGGTCATCTTGCACTGTCCTCATGGCCGGCCAATTATCATCCAGCTAAAGCGGGAGGAAATTGAGAAGTATTTCAGCAGGAGAGTATAATTTTGAATAGCCGGTATAATCGATCCAGCTATTTTGAGCAGTTAAAAAGCTCTACAAGGGAACAAATGATGAAAAAAAATGAAAAATGGAGGGAGATGGCGTAGAGATGACAGCAGAACCTCCGAAGAAAAAGGTCATTGTAGTGGTAGGCCCTACCGCTTCTGGAAAGACGGCAGTGGCGGTAGAACTAGCTAAGGCACTGGATGGTGAGATCGTGTCTGCAGATAGCATGCAGATCTATCGCCATATGGATGTGGGCACGGCTAAACCCACCAAAGAGGAAATGGCTGGGATTCCCCATCACCTTATGGACTTTGTTCAGCCAGATGAGGAGTACTCCGCAAGCATGTTCCAACAGGACGCCTTTTGTGTTATAGAAGATATTTTATCCCGTGGGAAGCAGCCGATTGTGGCAGGTGGTACCGGTCTTTACATCAACGCTATCACATACGCCTTGGATTTTTCCGGCGCCAAGCGAGATGCTCGTATTGGGCAATGGCTGGAAGAACTGTATGACAAAAAAGGTGCGGATTACATGCACCGCGCGCTGATGAGAAGGAGTCCTGTGGCCGCCTCAAAAGTCCATAAAAACAACAAGGTTCGAGTAGTACGCCAGTTAGAGCTGGCCATACGTGGGAAAAACCAGGAGTATGAATTCGACCAACCAAACAATTTATACGACTTTAAGATAATTGGGCTGACAAAAGCACGTCCGATATTATATAATGATATTGAGAAACGGGTAGACCAAATGATAGCAAATGGTTTGGTGCAAGAGGCGAGGGAAATATACACCCAATATCCTCATTGTCAGGCAGCACAAAAGGCTATTGGCTATAAGGAACTCTTTGACTATTTTGAGGAACATATTACGCTTGCACAGGCAGTGGACCAGATAAAGCAAAACACCCGGAGGTTTGCCAAGCGTCAGTTGACTTGGTTTACCAGGGATCAGCGAATCCGTTGGTTTGATATGAGTACGTACTCGCAAATATCTCGTTGCATAGACGATATTTTGTCATATTGCAACCAATAAAAAGGGGGACGAAGAAATGCAAAAAAGCAGCATTATTTTACAAGACGTATTTTTAAATCAGGTTCGAAAGGACAAGACCTTTGTAACCGTACATTTGATAAATGGCTACCAGCTTAAAGGTCTCGTAAAGGGATTTGATAACTTCATCATCGTTTTAGAGAGTGATGGAAAACAAATGGTCATCTATAAACACGCCATTTCCACCATCACTCCCAGCAAAGCAGTGTATTTTTCCTTTGGAACAGCGGAGGCTGGAAAAAAAGAAGACATAGCGGAGTAAATGAGGCGTGGACAATCAGACATTTTTACAGCAACAATTCCAGATTTCACCAGATGTAGTAAAATTAATACAAGAGCATGAAATAAAGCTAGCTCCTGTGTTTGAAGAGTTCCAAAAGGTAGCGGAATATAACCAATATAAGGTATTAGCAGCCTTCCAGAAAGAAAAGATCTCTACGAGACACTTTAAGCCAACCACCGGCTACGGATATGATAGCGAGGGTAGAGATGCCTTGGGGGGAGTATTCAAGCACATCTTTGGGGCGCAGGCAGCGATTGTCAGCCCACTTTTGGCATCTGGAACTCATACGATTAGCGTCGCATTATTTGGGCTTTTACGTCCAAATGATGCTTTTTTGTGTATCACAGGAAAACCCTATGACACACTATTAGGTGTAATCGGTGCTCATTCAGAGACGCCTCCAGACGGCTCTCTGCGGGATTTTGGCATCGAGTATTTAGAGGTACCGCTCTTACCAGGGGGAAAGTTTGACATTCCAGCCATCTGCAAAACGCTCAAGCAGCACACAAATATCAAGGTGATCTATGCGCAGCGCTCTAGAGGATACGAATTTCGGCCATCCATCTCCATTGACCAGCTAAAGGATGTCATAGAGAAAATCCGCCCAGCAGCACATAATATACCGATTATTGTAGATAATTGTTATTGTGAATTTGTTGGAAAAATAGAACCGTTAGAAGTAGGAGCAGATGTTATAGTAGGTTCACTTATCAAAAATTTGGGTGGAGGAATTGCACCAAATGGAGCATATGTAGCAGGAAAAAAAGATTTAATACAACTTGTAGCAGAAAGACTTACAGCTCCTGGAGAAGGAAAAGAAGTTGGACCAACACTTGGAATAACAAAATCAATTTTGCAAGGACTATTTATGGCACCTCAAGTAGTAGCAAGCAGTTTAAAAACAGCAGTTTTTGCAAGTTATGCATTAGATAAACTTGGATTTGATGCAAGACCAAAATATAATGATAAAAGAGCTGACATAGTTCAAACAGTTAATTTTAATGATGAAGAAAAACTTATAAAATACTGTCAGGGTATT
>CAJJPW010000325.1 GCA_905193725.1 uncultured Eubacteriales bacterium | reverse complement strand
CTGCCATTTCTGAGTGAATAATTGGTTTATTTAAGCCATATCTTTTTGCGACATCACCAACTACATTCTCAAACCATTTGGGCGCATATGGCGAAATATAGATTGCTGTAATCAATTTTTCGATATCTATCTCCTTTTCGATACCATTGCCATTTGCTTTTTGTGCTTTTACGACAGCCCTCACCTCTTGTTCATACTCAAACGACTTTCTCTTGTACCAATACGATCCATTTACCGATGAGAAACGTTTGGCAAAATCAATATACTGTACTTTTCCTATTTGTACGTACGGATCTTTACCTAGTGCTTCATAGAGTTGTTGGCAAGTTGTTTGGATTGCAAGTGCATTTTTTACATTTGTAGAGTATAGCTTCCACATAGCTTCAGATTCATGTTGATTACAGTGCCAGCAACTCACAAAAGTGATTTTCCTTTCAATCTTACCTCCGATTTCCATTTCGGATAGTAGTCGCGCAGCATTTTCTTCTAAGTATTGTTCAGTTAAACTTGAGGGATTCATTCCTGGAACAGTTTGTAACGCCCGTTTGAAAAAGCCACGATAAAAATCATCCCACTCTTCCTTCCTCCCGACAATTCCCTTCGCTCCTTCAAATATATCCTCAAATGATTCCAACGAGGCAAAATATAACTTTTTGTTTGCAATTAAAGAAATAAACTTACTTAGGTCAATATATCGCCAGAGCTTAGCTGTTGGCGAAACCTCCTCATATTCCGGCTTTATCCAGCAATATCGGTCAACGGTTTCGGCAAGTAGCTGAGAACAGTCATCGCAAAGCACCGCCGGTTTTTTACCCGCAAGATAACCTAAATGTACCGTCATACCATCTCGAAACTGTCCTCCGCAATTAGTACAGGATTTTTTGTGCTCATTATAATAAATATCCAGTTCGAGCGTATGTTGGTGAGTCATTTCTTGCATAATTTTACCTCAATTTCATTGACGATATTATAACAAAGTTTATCACTGCCAATCAAGAGCTGAAAACGATACAATATACTCGAACTTCGCTTTCTTCCTCACTAGCATCCTTGGTGAACACCCAAAAGTCCACAGTGCTATTGCGGATTTGCAGTTTGTCCTTGAGCAGATCGTTCATTGTAAGTCAACTCCATTTATTTCCAGCTTGGCAACTCCTGTTAGCATAATTTTTGATCAACCTAGCTAATGCATAGCCTTTTAAGGATTCAGAAATGCAAAACTGAAACACCATTTCCTGGTTACTTGTATCGATTCTTTCTGTACTTTTCATGGGGATATTATACCATATTTCTACCTGAAAGTACAGAAAAACTTATCATTTCTCAAACCATTTCCAAAGTATTTACGGCCTTATGTGCCTTGGGCTGGTCAATGCTTAACCCCTCCATGAGCCAACGGTATTGCTGAGGTGTCAGGGCTTTGGCCTCTGTTTCAGACCGTGGCCATTGGAAAGAACCGGACTCAAGCCGCTTGTAAAGCAGCACAAATCCGTCGCCTTCCCAGTACAGTGCCTTGATCCGGTCCCGACGTCTGCCACAGAAAAGAAACAGGGTATTGGTAAAGGGGTTCAGTTCAAACTGCTGCTGTACAATAGATGCCAGACCGTCAATTCCTCTGCGCAAATCCGTAAAACCAGTGGCTAAAAACACCCTGTCAGCTCCGTTAAAATCGTTCAGCATGATTTCAGCAGCCGCAGCACCATACCGACGGTTTCCTCATCTGCTCCGCTGTGAATATCTACCTCTGTCCCTGCGATTCGGACAGTAACTGCTGCTTTACCGGAACATACACGGGCAGGGGCTATCTCAGCAAAACGAGACTGTTCCTGCTGCGCTTTGACGATCCCGTACAGCTTTCTCTGCCATCGGTAATAGGTCTGCTCGCAGATATCATTTTCCTTACACCAGTCCCTTACGCTTAGATCACTGCTCCGGCAGGCCGATACACGCTCTGCCCAAAGTGCCAGTTTATTCTGACCGTTCATTGTCTGCAATTCGCTGCCCATGAAAAATACCCCCATATGTCGGATCTGCCAGATTCCTACGACTATATGCTAGTCGCATATACTATCCGCTACTATACGAGAGTATTGTTTCATATTAGAGAGCACCTTTCAAGCCGGGGCTAGATTTGACGGTTACGAGCAGAACGTCGTTGTAGTACATGAGGACGTCGGCCAGCTCCTCCACCAGATGCTCCCGCACGTCTTCGTTCGCTGCGGCATTTTCTCCGCCGTGCTTTTTGACGATGTCGATCACTTCTCCGATCTCTCCGATCATCCAAAGAAGCTTATTTTTCCCCACCTCCGGGCAAATCGGCTCCCATTTGTGCCGGTATTTCTCCTGCAGGGCCTTCTGTATTTGCTGCATTTCGCCAATCGAAAAATCTTCCATGCTGCATGCCTCCATCCAAGCCTGATTTGCAGACGCGTTTGTATGATAAACCGCCCGCTGTGCAGAGTCTGTGGTCAATCCGCCGGACGAGCATCCTCCTGCGCGCCGTTTTCCTCCTGGTAGGCAGAGCCCCAGACAACCATGGAATCGAGAATCGGCTTTAAGCTGTAGCCGGTCTCTGTC
>CAJJPW010000324.1 GCA_905193725.1 uncultured Eubacteriales bacterium | reverse complement strand
TGGGTGCAGCGTCACGCTGCCCTCGCCCCTTGGGGAGAGGTGCCGATGCGCAGCGAGGCGGAGAGGGGTTCTGTTTCGCCATCCTCGCAATTCCTACCGAGGGACAGATGTTTTAATCAACCTCTCACTCCATATACGTACGTGGGTGCAGCGTCTCGCTGCCTCCCGAGGATCCGAAATTTCCGTACATCTCTTCCTCTATCGACGGCAGTGGGCCCAGCGTCACGCTGGCAGCATCATACTGGCGAAGAAGTGGCTTTTCTCCCCCCTACACATCCCGCAGGAGTTGCGACATTGTCCCCTGGAGCGCACCATCGGGTTCCTGCCATTTCAAGTGGATTGAAATCCGACTGCGACTGGGCGCCAAGCTCCACATACGCCTCGCCGTGTTTCTATTCATGAATCCATGAGTAGAAACACCCCTTGCTATCTTGGAAGGCCTTCTTTTCCTCCAAACAAAAAACGCCCTCCCGCAGATACCCCACAGGCGGACGCACAAAAACCATTTTCTATCCCAGCTTCCTTCCCCAGCCCATCCCGCTCACAGCTTTAGGGCCTTTTGAGGGCATTGCTCCACGCATTTCATGCACAAAATGCACTCTGTGGCGTTCTTCTTTTGGAGAGAATTGCTGGGGACTTCAACGTCCATCGGGCAGACTCGCTGACACTTTCCGCAGGAGATGCACCTATCCTCCTCTACTCGAATCCGAAACAGCGCCCGATAGCTCATGGGCTTTAAAAACACCGTGATGGGACAGATGTACTTGCAAAAAGCCCGGTTGTCCTTGCAGATGTAGGCAAGAGCGATGCCCAGGGCATAGTATACCACATTGCCAACGAGAAAACTCCACCACATGATCTGCTCTTTGTCTGGAATTTGCAACAAAAACAACAGCCCCACGAATATCAGCGAAGCCAAAAATACCAGATATCGAACAAAACCCCACCCCCTTCTGGGACTGCTGGGCGTTTGGAAGGGAAGCAAATCCAGTACCATAGCAGTCCAACAGGCATAACCGCACCATCCTCTGCCAAATACCAGGGGGCCAAAGATCTTTGCAACCACATAGTGGATGGTAGCCGCCTCAAATACGCCTAAAAAAAGGTAGTACCAAAACCCCTCGATCTGCATATTTTCCCCGCAGAGCAACCCCAAGTACACCAGCATATAACATCCCACGGCAATCTGCACCGCATTTCTCGCATACTTCCATTTTCGAATGTATAATATCAGCCCCAGGGCAATCGCCGTCCCAATATAGGAAAAGTTGAATAGGTAAAATACATTGTCCAGGGCGAGCCACAACACCACCCCTATACTCTCGAATATCAGCCACATGATCATAGGCGGTAAATACTTCTTCTTGTCCATTTCCATCCCTCATCCAAAATCTCTATTTGGTTCATTGTCCGGCAGCTCTCTGGGCCATCATGAGAGGTCATCTTGGCAGACCATTCTTTTTTTCTGCTATCCTAAATACCGTGCGGCACGCTCCGCATGATGAGCTCTTTCCCCTGATGCCTACTTTCCTTGTCTTCATTATACAGAAATCAGGGCAAAATACAATGAAAAACGCCTTTTTGTGCATCGCACCATAAGAGCCTGTATTTTTCCAACCCTACAAGCGCTTGTATAGACTTACCCCCCATTCCCTTCTCTATGCTCCCAATGGCCTTTGGCCTTTTACCCAGTACCAAATAGTCTTTCTAGCGGTCTTTGCCGTGCCACCCTCCCTATACCCGCGATATTTTCCCATCGCCATCCTCTTTTTAAATCCCTATCTCTTTTGGGACCAGCCTCCCAGCGCAACCAGTACCCCTGCGATCCAGTCCCATAAACAAATACCCGCCCTGCATGAGCATTGCCCATACACAGCGGGTACATTCCTTCTCCATTTTCTCATCCGCTATGAGAAGTTGTGCCACATTTCCCGTCTCTTCCAGCCTGTCGCCAAGTCATGCGCCAGCGCCTATATCTCCTCCTGTGGCAGACGATTTCCACAACGCAGCTTCTTTCTCCATCCTGTAGCCAGGCATTTTCCTCGCCAAGGGTCTTCTCTTTCTCCCTGTGGATGAGTTAAGTCCAACTATCTCTTACACAGCTAGGACTATGATCTAGCTCAACGGCCTCGTCCACCGCCCATGCCATGGCCTTGCCCGTATACCAGAGTGTCCATGGTAACTTGCGTCTCACTGCTGCCAGCCACCACCGTGTACGTCTCTCCCTCCACGATCTGCGGACAGCTGATCACCGCCGAGTCGTACGCCTTGCCCGGCGCAAAGGATATCAACACATTGCCCTGACTGTCTCGCAATTCCACTTGCGTGCCTGCCGCCTGACTCTGCACCTCCACCAGCATGGTCCCTTGGGTAGAGGAACTGCCAAAGTTCTGCGCCATGGTGGACATGCCTGCCGCCACCACGATTCCCCCGGTGATCTGTGCCTCGCCTGCGTAGTCCAAAGCCCCGTTGCCTCCATTGGCCGCTCCTGAAACGTACGTCTCGCCGCCCGAGACATACAGTCCTCCGTTGGAGTCTATGCCGTCTCCCGAAGCGTCGATCTGCACCTCACCGCCGG
>CAJJPW010000323.1 GCA_905193725.1 uncultured Eubacteriales bacterium | reverse complement strand
ATCCCTTAGGGCCATTTAGTTTAAAATAAGCCGTCTCGAGGAATTCACACTTTTCTGAAAGCCTGCTTTCGTCGGGCTTTTTTTGTTTCTCTTTTCCCTCTATAAAATGTTAGCCAATAAGCTGCCGATATCTTGCACCTTGACCACTTCTATCGGCGGTTTTTCGTAAAGAGCATTGCCTGCCGGGCAGACCACCTTTTCATACCCCATTCTCACTGCCTCGCTGATCCGCTTGTCGATTTGAGATACCGGACGAATGTCCCCCGTGAGGCCGATTTCCCCCAACACAATCATATCTCTGCTCAAGGGAATGTTGCGAAAACTGGAGACAATGCTGGCAGCGATGGCCCCATCTAGCCCCGGCTCAGTGAGTCGCAATCCCCCTGCCACATTGACAAAAATGTCCTGGTTATACAGCTTAAGTCCCACCTTTTTTTCCAGCACTGCCACAATTAGGTTCATTCGATTGTAGTCCACACCGCTGGCCATTCTCCGTGGCATGCCAAAGGCCGTAGTGGATACCAGCGCCTCCACACAGGTGAGCACTGGTCTTGTGCCCTCTAGAGCGCAAAACACCGTGCTACCTGCCACACTGCCGCTGCGAGCTCCAGTCATGACGGCAGAGGGGTTTTCCACCTCTTTCATACCCTGAGAGGTCATCTCAAACACGCCTATTTCATCCGTAGAGCCAAAGCGGTTTTTCACCGCCCGTAATATGCGAAATGCGCTGGAGCGCTCTCCCTCAAAGTACAGCACTGTATCCACTAGATGTTCCAGTATTTTAGGCCCTGCAATGGCACCTTGCTTGGTGACATGCCCAATGATGAAAACGGGCGTCCCCGTCTTTTTGGCGTACATGGCCAGTTTTGCGCCGCATTCTCGAATCTGGCTCACACTTCCCGGGGCAGAGGTCAACGCGCTGTCATATATGGTTTGAATGGAATCCACAATTAAAAACTTAGGTGCTACCGCCTTTGCTGTGGCCAAAATCGTCTGGATTTCCGTCTGAGAGGCGAATTTTATGTCCGACTCCACCCCCAGCCGATCGGCCCGCATCTTCACCTGCTCTTGAGATTCCTCTCCTGAGATGTAGAGCACACAGCCTATCTTTCCCAAGCTGCCAGCACTTTGGAGCATCAGTGTGGATTTTCCAATCCCCGGCTCGCCACCAGCTAGTACTACGCTGCCTTTAACCACGCCACCGCCCAATACCCGGTTAAACTCCTCTATATCTGTCTTCATCCGCTGGCTCTCCAGTGGAGTCACATCCTTTAAATCGACTACCCCTCCCTGGCCTTCCTCGGGTACAGCCAGACCTCTTCTTCGATCTTCTACCGGCTCAACAAACTCTGTAAGCGAACCAAACGTGCCACAAGAGGGGCATTTCCCCATCCATTTGACGCATTCATAGCCGCACTGATTGCAGACGAATTTCACGTGAACTTTTCCCATATCACGGCACCTCAAAATACTTTACCACGTCCAGCCCTAACATTCCGGCTGCTACGTCATAGTAACATACGTATTTGCCATTGACGCTGGCCAGCAAAACCTTGGTATTATTTTTGGTAGCTACGGCGTATCTACCCTCGTCAATGTAGTATAAATGCAAAATATCGTCCTTGGTAAACGCCACAAAGCCATCTCCCATCTGGTAATTGGTCACATTTTCGGCGATCTTCACTTCTCCTTCCCCGTCTTTAAGCACATATAGCTCGTTTTGGTCTCCAGAAGAGAGCAGATAGGTAAAATCTTTGCCATTCATTCTGGCCGATGCCGCATACTCTTCTAAGGGGATCTCCCGTTCTGCAGAGGTATCGAAGGAATAGCAGCAGATCTTACTTGTGACAACCCCATCCTGCTTGTCGTGTTCCAGCCACATAAATCCATCCTCAGAAATCCCTGCACTGGTCATCGGCCCAATCGCCTGGCTAAAGATCTTATAGATGACCCCTTCCTTGGTTTCCAAGTCGTACAGATACAGCCGGTCTAGATCTGCCTGTACCTGCTGCATAAACGCCAGCTTTGTGCCACACACCTCTATGATAGGGGCTGCCATGGCGTATTCCTTGATAATGAACATCTTGCTCTGTGTTCTGTCGTAGCCGCAAATCCTGCCGCCACCTTCCTCCATGGAATCCAGCCAGAAGATGTAATTTCCCGCCAGTTTAGGCTCTAAAATGTTGTCGTACTTCACCTCAATACCAGGTACTTCTTGGGTCTGCTCTGTATCGATGTTATAAATGCACAGTTTTTTAAAGGTTTCGCTGCCATTTTCCACTGTAGTAGTGGAATATACGATCTCCTTGCCGTTCATATACGGGTCGTTAATGCTGCGCTCATCACAGACCATTTCCATGGGCAGGTCGGTCAAATCCGTCTCCGCAGGTGTCTGTGCCGCATCTACGTCCACAGATTCTTCCTTTTCCAGGGGATTCATCACCGCTTGTATGTAGAGAACACCCTGATAAATCCCATAAGCTACACCGCCTACTGCGATGACAATAGCCGCGATAAACGCCACAAATTTGACCATAGGTTTTTTTGAGTTAATATCCTTAGATTCCACTGGAACAGGATCTGAACGGA
>CAJJPW010000322.1 GCA_905193725.1 uncultured Eubacteriales bacterium | reverse complement strand
CACTAGTCTATCCACTGCCTGCCTTACAGCAACACGACTAACATTCAACGCCTGTGATAGTTCTTGCTCTGTCCATATCTTATCATTAGGCATCCACTCGCGGTTTTTAATTTTATCACATATCAAGTCATATACCATTTGGGTAGCGTTATTTTGATAGGCCATCTTTTACCTTCCCATAATCAATTATAGTTCAGATCCTATTGAACAGTGCACATTATCAAAATATTCTTTAGCAATATTTTCTATTAGTTTAAAGTTTTTCTTTGCTATCAGCTGGGGATTGGCCAGATTTGCGCCGATTCCTACACAACAAGCACCATTATTAAGATATTCATATACGTTGTCAGGTGTTATGCCGCCCACAGCGGCAAGGGGAATGTGTGCCAATGGCACAGATACCGATTTAAAATAGTCTGGCCCTAATTGATAAGCTGGAGAAACTTTGACTAGGTCGGCGCCCCAATTATGAGCTGACACGATTTCAGTAGGAGTAAACGCACCTGGCATGGACATTAAATGCAGACTTTTTGTTTGTTCTATGACTTTACGATCACAGTTTGGAGAGATCATATAGCGAGCGCCTGCATCAGCCGCGTTGCGTACATCGCGAGACGTTAAGACGCTTCCAGCACCGAGAAAAATCTTTTCTGCAAATTTTTCCCGTACTAAGGAAAGGCTGTGAAGAGTATCCAGGTATTCCTTTAGGCTGCTATGAGAAAAAGGAATTTCAATACAACGTATGCCGCCTTTTAAAATGGCTTCTACGGTTGAAACTATTGCGGAAGAAGGAATTCCACGGATGATAGCGATGATTTTATATTTTAACACATCGTTTAGTATTTCAGCAACCATGAAAAGCATCTCCTTTTTAAATTCTGCCAAATTTTTTAAGCAGCTCATCCACTGTCGCGCCATTCAAAATTTCTTTTCTTGTATCAATTTCTTTATTGGCTTGTTCACGGGCGATGGGATAAATCTTTGCTAACATATCATAAGGAACCACGGCAACACCGATTTCATCCGCTACAATTAGATCTCCGGGATGAACAATAACACCTCCACAGGTGATGGGCACATTAATCTCAATAGGCTCTTTGCGCCCAGAAGTTGCGGTGTGGGCTGCACGAGGATTAGAAACCTTGGCGGTGATTGGAAAACCCAGCAATTTAGCTTCGTCAGTATCGCGGCAGCTGCCGTCAATAACAGCTCCGACAATTCCGGCGTTACGTGCTAAGCCAGACATTAAACCACCCCAAATAGAAGTAGATGTTTCGCCAAATGCATCGATCACAATAACATCTCCCGGCTGTGCTATCTCGAACACATCCAAACAATCCACAATGTCTCCTGCTGTAAGCTTTACTGTAATGGCCGGGCCAATAATGACTTTTGGCGCTGCCTTTGGTTTCATATCATAGCGCATGGTTTGATCGCGCTCCAAGGCATCGCTGATTACGCAGGAAAGCGAAAGAACATCTGACATTTCCCGAAAAGGGTGAATTAACGTTTCGTCAATAAACGGACGGGGCAAAATATTTTTTTTCATGATAGTTCATAGCTCCTTTACAATTTAGTAACTTGATTAATGGGGGAATTTCCTGTCAACACTGCTTTAACATTTTTTGCAGCAGCTACGCGACACTCTTTTATTGATTCTTGAGAAATATAGCCTACATGCGGAGTGAAAAAGCAATTATCCAATTGAAATAATGGATTTTGATCGGGCGTCCAATTGGGAACCTTCATAGGTTCTTCCTCAGGATCATCAAGAGCTGCCCCCGCTATCCAGCCTAAGCGTAGCGCTTCATAAAGTGCAGTGTTATCAACACACTTTCCTCTGGAAACACAAACTAAATAAGAATCTGGAGACATGGAACGAAGTTGCTTTAAGCCCACGATATGGTGGGTTTCTGTGGTATAGGGACATAATACGTTTACAATACGGCTCTTTGAAAAAAGTTGATCCAAATCTACTTTTTTTACTCCAAAAGTGCGCATGAAAGTTTCCGACACATAAGGATCATAACTGATGAATTGAAATCCAAAAGCAGATAGCTTATGCGAAAGATTTTGGGCTATTTTTCCAAACCCCAACAAACCGTATATCGTTCCGCGATAGCGAGAAATGGGAGCTCTCCAATCCTGCCAGCGATAGCTTCCTTCATGAACTCGCAAATTATAAAACGGGAGATTTCGCATTAGCATAAAGGAGAGGGAAGTGGCATGATCTGCAACTTCCTCAATACAGTAATCTGGAACATTAGTGATAATGATGCCGTGTTCACGTGCGGCTGAAATATCTACAATGTCCACACCGATTCCATAACGTGCGATAATTTTGCATTGTTTTAATGTTTCGATAAGGGTACGATCAATGGTTGCATATTGCTGAAGGATCGCATCGGCATCTTGTATTATGGGATAAAGCCCTTCTCCAGAAGGACAATGAAGGCCTATAACCTCTGCCCCTATAGGCTCTAAAATTGATTCTTCAATTGACAAATCTGGAAAATCATAATCGCTGACATAAACTTTATATCGTGCCATGAATCCACCTCCTCTTACAAAATTATATTATCTTTTGGATAAAAAATCAATATAA
>CAJJPW010000321.1 GCA_905193725.1 uncultured Eubacteriales bacterium | reverse complement strand
GAATAAGTTAATTTTTATTTTATTTATTTTTTGTTTTTTTTGCATATATCAATTCTTATAAATTTCATTATTTGCAAAAAAACTGTTGACAACTCCTCCCTTGGGGAATATAATGAGGGCATAGTAAGACAGCAAAGGCGCTGCAAGAGAATATTTCTCTGCAGCGCTTTTTTATTTTGAAAGATGATGTGAAAGGGGATATTTACATGAGTAACGTACCAGAATTATTTGGAAGTATGGTGTTTAATGACAGCATTATGCGAGAACGACTGCCAAAAGAAACCTATCGGTCGCTGAAAAAGACCATGGAGCGAGGCTCCCGCATCGACCCGGATGTGGCCAATGTTGTGGCCAACGCCATGAAGGATTGGGCCATTGAAAAGGGCGCCACCCACTTTACCCACTGGTTCCAGCCGATGACGGGGATTACCGCGGAAAAGCACGACAGTTTTATCTCTCCCACTCCAGACGGGCGGGTCATCATGGAGTTTTCTGGAAAGGAACTCATTAAAGGCGAGCCAGATGCCTCTAGCTTCCCTTCCGGCGGATTGAGAGCCACTTTTGAGGCCAGGGGATACACCGCATGGGACCCCACCGCTTATGCTTTTATCAAAGAGGGTACGCTGTACATCCCCACTGCTTTCTACTCCTATGGCGGAGAGGTTTTAGATAAAAAGACGCCTTTGCTCCGCTCTATGGAGGCGCTCAACCGGCAGGCCATGCGCATCCTCAAGCTATTTGGCAATACGACGGCCAAAAGGGTGCTTACCACTGTTGGCCCAGAGCAGGAGTATTTTTTGGTAGATAAGCAGCTGTACGATAAGCGCAAAGATCTGATATTCTGCAATCGAACATTACTGGGCTCGCGTCCCCCCAAAGGGCAGGAGATGGAAGATCACTACTTTGGCTCTATTAAGCCTCGAGTCAGTGCCTATATGAAGGATTTGGATGAAGAGCTTTGGAAGCTGGGCATTTTAGCAAAGACCAAGCACAACGAAGTAGCTCCAGCGCAGCACGAATTGGCGCCCATCTTTACCTCTACCAATACTGCGACGGATCACAACCAGCTGACCATGGAGATCATGCAAAAAGTGGCCCTGCGCCATGGTCTAGTGTGCCTACTTCACGAAAAGCCCTTTGCCGGCATCAACGGCAGCGGAAAGCACAACAACTGGTCCATTTCCACAGATACTGGCATCAATTTGTTAGAGCCCGGGGATTCTCCACAGGAAAACGCACAGTTTTTGCTGTTTTTGACAGCAGTTATCAAAGCAGTAGATGAATACCAAGATTTGCTTCGGGTATCGGTGGCCAATGCGGGCAACGATCACCGTCTGGGCGCCAACGAGGCTCCTCCTGCCATCGTCTCCATGTTCTTAGGGGATGAGCTGACAGCGATCTTAAAATCCATTGAGACAAATACGCCTTATGATCCCAAAAGTCAGGATCTGATGGAAATCGGCGTAAAAACATTGCCTCGTTTCCCTAAAGATACTACGGATCGAAATCGGACTTCTCCCTTTGCGTTCACCGGTAATAAATTCGAGTTCCGCATGCTGGGCTCTACTTTCTCCATCTCCGGCCCCAACATCGTCCTCAACACCATTGTGGCCGAGGAGTTGGCACAGTTTGCCGATTTTCTGGAGAAATCCCAAAACTTTACCGCCGACCTTCATGCTCTCATTCAAAAGACCATCAAGGAGCACAAGCGGATTATCTTTAACGGGAACAACTACTCTGAGGAGTGGGTGGAGGAAGCGCAAAAGCGTGGTTTGCTCAATTTGCGTTCCACGCCAGAGGCTCTGCCGTATTTCATCCATCAGAAGAATATTGACTTATTTACCAAGCACCATATCTTCAGTCAGACGGAGATGCTCTCCCGATATGAGATTTTGCTGGAAAACTACAGCAAGATGATCAACATCGAGGCGCTCACATTGTCAGATATGGTTCACCAGGATGTGATTCCAGCCGTTTGCCATTATATGGATGATTTGAGCAGGACGGCAATCAGTAAAAAAACTGTGAGCAATACCCTCTCCTGCAAGCTAGAGACTTCGCTGTTGTCCCAGCTCTCCTCGCTGGCGGATCAGCTCTACGATGCATTGCAAGCTTTGGACGATGTATCTGACAAGGCCCATGAATTCTCCCAGCCCCAAGCACAGGCGGACTACTATAAAAATACCGTCATCCCAGCTATGGAGGCGGTACGGAATATCTCAGACACACTGGAGATGCAGATGGGAAATGAGTACTGGCCGTATCCTTCCTATGGAGATTTGCTATTCAGCGTGTAGTTAAATACCTTTGTTCTGCAAAGTATTATCATCCCTCAATGAGGAATTAGCTCCGGCATAGACCGGGGCATTCCCCATAGGAATTTGACATTATTTTGGTTTCATTTGTTTTTTATATTTTTTTATTTTAGGAGGTATGGTTATGTTTTCATCCGTTGATACCATTTGGGTACTACTAGGTGCTGCCTTAGTGTTTCTCATGCAAGCCGGATTTGCCATGGTAGAGACAGGATTTACCAGAGCCAAAAATGCTGGAAATATCGTCATGAAAAACTTGATGGATTTTTGTATTGGTACTCCTGCCTTTTGGATACTGG
>CAJJPW010000320.1 GCA_905193725.1 uncultured Eubacteriales bacterium | reverse complement strand
CCAGCCGATAAATACGGCGACCAGCGTATAAAGTCTGGGGAGAAAACTGTGATGGCATCTCTCCAGCCATCTGGTGAGAAAGAGCTTTTCCAGGATGAGGAGTAGGCCATAGTACAGCCCCCATAGGATAAAATTGTACGAAGCCCCATGCCAAAGTCCGGTGAGGAACCACACGATGAGTAGATTCATCACGGTGCGAAAAGTCCCCCTGCGGTTGCCACCTAGGGGGATATACACGTAGTCCCGAAACCAACTGCTCAAAGTGATGTGCCAACGCCTCCAAAACTCGGTGATACTGCGGGAGACATAGGGATGGTCAAAGTTCTCGGAAAATTCAAACCCAAACATCTTCCCTAGCCCAATGGCCATATCGCTGTAGCCGCTAAAGTCGAAATAGATTTGAAAACCAAAGCTGAGAATGCCCAGCACAGCGGATAGAGCGGAGAGCTCGGAGAGGGAAGCGGTGGAAACCCACGTCCATAGCAGACCGATGTTGTTGGCCAGCAATACCTTTTTGGCCAGCCCCACGATAAACCGCTGAACTCCTTGGGAAAACTGTGCAAAGCAAAAGCGACGATGGACAAGCTGGGGGGCGATTTGCTCGTATCGGACGATGGGACCGGCGATGAGTTGGGGAAACATGCTCACATAAGCTCCCAGTGCGATGAAGTTTTTCTGCACAGGAGCATGGCCACGGTATACATCTATCGTATAGGACATGGTTTGAAAAGTGTAAAAAGAGATTCCAATGGGCAGAGCAATGCTGCCCAAATAAAACTGGGTGTGAAACACGCCGTTGATTGTTTGAACCAGCAATGTGCTGTATTTGAAAAAGACCAACAAGGAGAGGTTGGCCACAACTGACAGCCACAAAAACAGCTTTGCCCTGCTTTGCCCTCGATAGTGATCTGCAAAATAGCCACAAAAATAGTCGATGCCCGTGGAGAGGAGCAGTAAAAAGACGTAATAGGGCTCACCCCAGGCGTAAAAAACCAGGCTAATGAGAAATAAAATCAGGTTTTTTAGTAAAACCCTATTGGGCTTTTCCAACCTGCCCACCCCATAATATAAAAGTAGGGCAATGGGCAGGAAGAAAAATAAAAAGGTGAGACTGCTAAAGACCATAACTGCTCCTAAACCACTGGGAAATCATGTCCACGCTTCTATATGGCAGACGACATTTACAGTACGTCTAAAATTGCCTGCTCCAAATCCGCTGGACGATCAAAGGTGATGTAATATACATATTTGCCCTTAGTGGCCGTGATATTGGCCTGTACTTTTTCGTACTGATCCGGCAAATAGCGCTGCCAGATGTCCACCTGGGTCTGGTGAAAATCCTTGAGTGAGTCCTTCAGCTGGGCGGCCTGTTGCTCGTTTTCTGCCTCCAGTAAAATTACCACATTGGAGTTGACGTTCATCAAGTTTTGCATAAAAAAGCTGTTTACGATGCTCTCTTGATCCAGGGAAGGCAAGGCGGCCTGCCCTTCCAGCTCCTGCAAACTGCCACAGATATAACCGGGTATTTCCTCACCTGCTAGATCAGCCTCGGTGTAACCGCCCTGTTCTAGCAGCGTATTTTTGATTTCCGCTACCAATGCGTTTTTTACGGTAGCAAAGTCCACATCATGAGAGCTACAGCCAGCAGCTGTCGCCACAATGCACAGCAGTGCGAAAATAAATGCAAAATGTCTACGTAGTGTTTTCAAAATAGATCCTCCTTACGTGTAATCAGTATTAAGACGGCCTTTTGGGCCAGGAAGTTCCCATTTATGGATTTTTTCTGCAAATATTATAAAATAAATGCAGGGGAGATCTTGCAAGACAGTGGGTGCGTTTTAGTGAAGCAGATCATCAATGGGAAACAGTTAACCATAGTTTGGACATTATCGTAAAAATTATGAGTTTGACGGAGTCCAAGCCATGTGTTATGCTTTTGATGTAAAATCTTAAATAACAGGCGTATAAGAAAATCAGCGCCCCAGTGAGGAGATAGAGAGAACATGAAATTTGGAATTATTGGAGCGATGGAATCTGAGATCAGATTGGTGCAGAAAAACATGGAGAGACTCACCAGCGAACAGGTCTCTGGCTCTACCTATTATTTGGGTAAAATCGGGGAAAGCGACGTGGTATTGGTGTGCTGTGGTGTGGGCAAGGTAAATGCAGCCATTGCGGCGCAAACGCTGTGCGTAAAATACGAAGTAGATGCGATTATCAATACGGGCATTTCTGGTGCGTTGGATAGCAAATTAAAGGTGATGGATACCGTCATCTCCCGCCAGGTGACGTACCACGATGCGGATCTGAAGGTGATGCAGAACTTCCCCCCATATAACTATCTGTTTGAAGCGGATCCCAAACTCATTGAGCTGGCAGATCAGGTGCTAAGCAATAAAGAAAAATATCCGCAAAATCACTATATTGGGAAGATTGTATCTGGCGATGTGTTTGTCAACGACTCCGCTCTCAAAAAGAGGATTGTAGAGGAATTTGCGCCCATGTGTGTGGAAATGGAAGGCGCGGCCATTGGGCACACTGCCACCATGAACAACACACCTTTTTTGATCTTGCGCACTCAATCGGATAGCGCCGACGATCAAGCGGATTTGTCCTATGAGGAGTTTGA
>CAJJPW010000319.1 GCA_905193725.1 uncultured Eubacteriales bacterium | reverse complement strand
CTTTGCCCGTCTTATAACAGGTTTCACAGGCATGGCATCCTCCTACATTTTTCATGGCAGCATCAAACCTGGTGACGATATGCCCCCTTCTCTCTGCCTCCCTGATAAAGGCATCTGTCATGGCAAAGCTATTTCCTCCCTTTCGCGGGCTTCCTGTGATTACAACGATTTTTTTACTCATAAATGTCCCCTCCTCTCAAAAGGCAGCCAGCCTCATCTACCGGCTGCCCATCATCGCTTATTTTTGAATGGTATTGGAATTCTGATTGTATGCCTTGGCAACGCATTTCCACTCTCCATCCATCTTCAATAAAAGCAACACGTCTGTAAAATCAATCCGGTTGCCCCAACCTTGTTCCAACACGCGGACAACAGCTAGGGATTCCTCCACCATCAACACATCTACACGGGCTTTAAAATGATTTCCTCCAGGCACCGTATCTACATTGTGATAAAACTGTTGGATAGAACCATGTTCTAGCTTGCCGTCCAAGTAGCCAAACAACACAGCCTCATCCGTAAATAACTCTTTAGCATACTTGCTGTTGCCCTCGGCCACACTTTTGACAAATTTCATGGCAGCCTCTTCCACTGCTTGGTACTCTTTTAATTCCGCTCTCATAGCATAACCTCCTAAGGTAATTATATAAAGCATGGGCTTTATTACAAAGTAATTGATCCGTTTCTATGTTCTCCATTATTTCCATTAAATGGCTCCACAGTCTTGCGTTGGATGTAGCTATCACTATCTCTTGGTTTGAGCGATGGCACTAGATCTTTACGCCAAAATATATCCTTCCCTGACCAGTTTTTCCGCCAAAATAAGAGCTTTCCATTCATGAGGGCTTCATGTCCTTTACGGCCTCTCGGTCCTCAAAGGCTCATCTAGAGCATCCGAATCTTCATAAGCAAATCCATCCAGCTCAATTGACTTTTTTTGCTACCGATATTATAATCATAGCAAGAATGGGATAAAAAACAAGTACGCACATTTAAGTGCAATACTTACATTTACTTTATATACTTACCTAAAGGAGAGTTTTCAATGAGTATGCGCTGTATATCCAACGAATGTCTGGGCACTACTGGTTTTAGTTACACACTATCGCTGATTAATGGAAAGTATAAAATGACGATTCTCTATACTTTAATGGAGTTTGGTGTGGTTCGTTTTAATGAAATGAAGAAGTACATTGGAGGAATTTCTTATAAAACACTGAGTTCCACCTTAAAGGAGTTAGAGGCTGATCAGCTAGTTCATCGAGAAGAATATCCTCAAATTCCTCCCAAAGTGGAGTACAGCCTCACAGAGCGCGGAAAATCTCTGATTCCCATTTTAGACGCTATGTGCGAATGGGGAGATAAAAATCGCCTTTCAACAAGGAAAGATAAGTTGTACCTTGAAAAATAGATCTCCTCAATTAGAGAAGAGCCGCTTTAGTAGAACTAAAACAGCTCTTTTATCGTCTGAAGCGTAAGATTTGCATCTATTGGCCTACATCAAAAACATCTCTCTTTGGTTCCCCTCCCCTGTAGCAGTTAGGGGCTGGAAGTCATCGAATCTCCTTGAGCTTATTTCCTAGAAAGTCGCAGGAACAGAGAGAGTAGGTGATACGCCCCAATTCAAAATCGCTAAAATCCATCAGCTGAAACACCAGGCCATGGATGTGCCCATATAACGCCCTGGTAATGGGATATTGCTCCAGCAATTGTGTAAATTCGCTATGTCCCTTGTCCACAGAAAAAAGCGGGTAATGGGAAATCACAATAATAGGCCGATCTTGCGCCATCTTTTGCGCCTCATCTAGGGACATCTTGAGCCGCAACAACTCCCGTCGATAGATCTTCTCATCTTCTTTGGAAAAGTCCTTTTCATTCCGCTGTTTCCATCCGCGGGTTCCCGCAATCACCACATCCTCAAAGGCTATGGCGTTGTTTTGCAGCAGATACGTCTGATTGAATATGATCTGACTTACTTTATTGAGAGAAGACCACCAGAAATCATGGTTGCCCTTGAGCAACACCTTTTTGCCCGGAAGGGCGCAAATTTGTCCAATATCCAGTTTTGCATCCTCCAAGTTCATGGCCCAGCTGTGGTCTCCTGGCAGCAAAACGATGTCTTGGTCTGTAACTCGTCTTTTCCAGTCCTCCTGAATCCTCTCAAAATGCCCTTCCCAATGTCCGCCAAATATGCTCATCGGCTTTGGGTGGGCAGTGGACAGATGCAAATCGCTAATCGCAAATATCTTCATCTCGTTCCCCATTTTCCACGTCCTCCATGGACTGCCCTATGACCTCCAACAATCTCTCTTCCCCCAGCTTGGCCTCAGAGGAGACGGGAATAATTTCGTATTCTCGTATGAGGCCCAAGTGTTTTTTGAGTTCGTTAAGGGCCGCAACTCTCTTGGATTTGGCGATTTTGTCGCACTTTGTGGCCACTAGAACATAGTTGAGGTTATATGCCTGTGCCCAGGAAATCATCTGCCTATCGTCTTGGGTGGGCTTGTGGCGAATATCCAGTAGAATGAAGATGACTTTTAGGTTCGCCGCCACGTGAAAATAATCCTCCATCATTTTGCCCCAGGAGAGCTGTTCCTTTTTGGATACCTTGGCAAAGCCGTATCCCGGCAGGTCAACCAGATAG
>CAJJPW010000318.1 GCA_905193725.1 uncultured Eubacteriales bacterium | reverse complement strand
GCTAGCGGCATTTGGGAAAGTGGAGATGGAGCGCCTAGAATCGGTGCGGCATTTGGTAACCGAGGCGGCCAATCTGCACAATGGGGAAGGCAGTGCTCTTTTGGATTGGCAACAAAAATCTCAGCCTTTGGAGGCTGTGGAAAAGATAGAAAAACTGCTGGATACAGGGAGAGCGGCCTATGTCTTAATGGGACATCTCACCTGTGGTGCGAATCATTTGCGGGTTTTAGCGGACGCGCAGAAGTGGAAGGTGCAGGTGGTGCAAATACTGCATGTTCTAGGATGCCGATATGGGCAAGAGCATGGCTGTGGACAGCTAAAATGGGACTTACTAAAAGCTCTGAGCCCAACCAGAGCGGAAAAGTGGGAAACAATGAAACGACAACAGGATCCTGAAGGGATGCTGAATCGGATGATTTTATAAAATCCATATGGAAAAAGAGGAGTGGACAAAATGGAAAAAAAGTATATCTTTGCAATCGACGGGGGAACCCAAAGTACAAAAGTGGTGATCTTTGACTTTCTAGGCAATGTGATCTGTGAGGGCAAGCAGACCCTCCGGCCTACCCAAGCCCCACAACCTGGCTTTGTGGAGCACCCAGACGATGATCTGTGGGATTCTCTGGTGATCGCAAGCAAAATGGCTCTTGAAAGTTTTCCGGGGGAGTTGGATGAAATTGCCGGCATCGGCCTTTGCACCATTCGCTCTTGCCGGGTGTTTTTAAAAAAGGATGGCTCTCTGGCCTATCCGGTGATCGACTGGATGGACGACCGCTGTTATGGGCCGTTTGTATTCCCGGCTGACGACATTGCCTATGCGACAACTACCACTGGGTATATGACTCACCGGCTGACAGGGGAATTCAAAGATACTATGGCAAACGCCACCAACCGACAGTGGCCAACGGATATGGAAAAGTGGCAGTGGAGCGAAGATGACGAGTACTTTAAACAGTACAATCTCAAAAGAGAGATGATGCTAAAGACACAAATGCCCGGCAGCATACTGGGAAATCTGACGGCAGAAGCGGCCAAAGCCCTTGGCCTCAAGGAGGGTATTCCTGTGGTAGCTACTGCCAGCGACAAGGCGGTAGAAGCGCTGGGAGCGGGTCTGGCACAGAGCGGAAACACAGGGCTAGTTTCTCTAGGCACCTATATTTCCTCCATGGTGTGTGGAAAAGAGTGCGTAAAAGACCCTAAAAACTTTTGGATCAATTTTGCAAGTGTACCCCACAAATACCTCTATGAGAGCTTTGGCATTCGCCGCGGCATGTGGACGGTCAGCTGGATGCGGGATCTGTTTGGGGATGATGTGAAGCAGAAAGCTCTCGCTCAGGGAATCAGTGCGGAGGAGTACTTAAATCAGTTGGCAGAAAAAGTGCCGGCAGGATGCGATGGGCTCATGACAGTGATTGAATGGCTGGGATTCACCGGGTACCCCTATAAAAAGGGAATTATGATTGGGTTTGACGCCAGGCACACCGCTGTTCACATGTATCGCTCTATTCTAGAGGGCATTGCGCTCACCATGAAAAACAAATTTGACGCCATGTGCGGCGAACTGAAAATAAAACCGGATAAGATCATCGTATCAGGCGGCGGCTCCAACGGGGATCTGTTTATGCAGATCTTTGCAGATGTGTTTGGCGTTCCAGCTGTGCGCAATGTGATGAACGGAGCAGCAGCACTGGGAGCGGCGATTTGTACGGCGGTTGGAGTGGGAATTTACCCCACATTTGAGGAGGCGGCAGAGCGCATGGTAAAGATTCGAGATGAATTTGAGCCAAATCTCAAAAATCATGCCCTATATACCCGGATAAATGGGGAAGTGTACCGAGATATTACCAGCGTGACGGATGAGATCCTCAAAAAAGCCTACCCTATTTTCAATGGCTGAAAGGAGCGGGAACATGATTCATATCGCTCTGATTCGCCACGGGGAAACCCCTTCCAATCGGAGGGGACGCTGGGTGGGGAGAACGGATGACCCCATTACCCCAGAGGCGAAAAAGAAGCTTGAGGAGCTATGGAAGCTCTATGGATATCCCAAAGCGGATGTAATCTACCGAAGCCCACTTTTGAGATGTTTGCAAACCATGCAGGTTATTTATCCAGGCAGAGAGGCGACCATTTTGGAGGATCTGGCGGAAATGGATTTTGGAGAATACGAGGGAGCGTACGCTAGGCAAGCTATTCAGACCCTGGGGGAAAACCCGATTTTGGAAAAGAGACGGGATTTCCGCTTTACAGGGGGAGAATCCTTTGAAATGTGCCTGAGCCGAGGAATACGGGCGGTGGATACGATAATGGATCATTCACTAAAAGAGAAAGACCTGTACATTTCAGTGATTACCCATTCCATGTGGATAGGAACTTTTTTGCATTACTGTTTAGAAGGACCAATGGCACATGGCCCGCTGTATTGTGGGAACGGCATGGGGATTGTAATCTGCGTGGATCCAGAAAAGTGGCGCCAAAAGCGCATCGTCCACTTTGAAAAATACGTGCCAGTTGGGGCGCCTCGACCTAAAATAGAGGACTCCCCTTATTATAAATGAAGAAAAATGAAAATTTAGGAGGAATGGAAACATGGCAAATTTATCGATGTTTGATTTGACGGGAAAAAAGGCGATTGTCACAGGAGCTTGCAGTGGCTTG
>CAJJPW010000317.1 GCA_905193725.1 uncultured Eubacteriales bacterium | reverse complement strand
GTATCCTCTGCCACGATTTTACCATTGCTGATGATGATTACCTTATCGCATATAGCGGAAATCTCATGCAACAGGTGAGAAGAGAACATTATGGTATGATTCTTCCCTAACTCTTGAATGAGATTGCGCATTTCATAAATCTGTGCAGGGTCTAACCACGCAGTGGGTTCATCTAAAATGAGAATATCAGGGTCCCCGCACAGGGCACCAGCAAACCCTACTTTTTGCTGTGTACCTTTGGTTAGGTTAGCAATGAGACGATCTTTTTCTTCTGTCAGTTGTGTGATTTCCAATATGTTCTTAATTTGTGAGCGGATATTCCGGCCATTGGTATTCTTTAACCGGTGCACGAAATCCAGGTATTCCCACACAGTCATCTCAGGGTAGAGAGGAGGATTTTCTGGCAAATAACCGATCATTTTTTTTGCTTTTTTGGGCGAGCGACTCAGGTCATATCCATGTATCAAAATGCTGCCGGCGTCCCAATCCAGGTAACCAGTGAGGATGTTTAACGTAGTGCTCTTGCCTGCACCGCCTTTGCCCAAAAAGCCTACAACTTCATTGGAATGAATGTGAAAAGAGATATCATCAATGGCTGTAATAGAGCCAAATGTCTTTGTTAAGTTTCTCACTTCTATCAAGCCACATATCTCCTTTCCTCCTAAGATGTCAAAAACGGTATAAGTACGCCGTTTTTCATATAGATCTATTATATCAAATACCCTTCGTAGGTATTGTTAAAAATTTATGAATTAACAGCAAAAAATACGCATATTTTTAGGAATACCTGGATATGTATGTAGAGAAAGCAATCAAAACGGTCTTGGTGTCTCAAAAAACGAAGACTGAAAATGCCGCGGATCTGCTTACACTTAAAAAAGCTGTGCTGAAAATGGCAGGGAGGATTGGTTTAATGAACCTATTAAAAGATGTAATAAAAAGAGAAAATACTATATTTGAAACAGCCCAAAAAGCGCTTATTAAGGCACCGCTTAAAATAGCGGATGATGACATGGAAATTCGCAATATATTGTCTTTGGACGGCTATGCCAATATTGAAAATGCCAAAGCAGATATGGATAAAGTGCTCATCGAGGGCAGCGCTGTGTTTTGCATCTTGTATACTGGCCCAGAGGATCAAATTGGATCTTTTGAGAGCAAAGTGAATTTTCAGCACTGGCTGGAAGTAGAGGGAGCGGCAGAGGAAATGGATGTTTTTCACGACTGCTGCTTAGGGGAGATGGAATACAAGCTTATGGGCAATCGGGATGTGGAGATCAGTGCACTTCTTGATGTAAGCATGATTCTCACCAATTTGGCTGAAGAAGAGGTTGTAGTAAATGTAGAAGGGCCGCAGCAGGTGGAAACCAAGCGAAATAAAAACGCCATTGCTTTTATCAAGGACAGCAAACAGTCCAAGGTGTACTTAAAAGAGGATTTTAGAATCCCGCAAAATATGCCTACAGTAAAGGAAGTGCTGTTTAAAAAGGCGTATGCTATGGTGAAAAACGTGATGATAGAGGATGGAAAGATCATCGTTGAAGGAGATGTGCGCATATTTATTGTATATCACAGTACAGACAAAAATGCTAAGGTCCAATACCTGTGCGAAAGCATTCCCTTTGGGGAGATGATTATGTCTGACGGCTTTGTAGACGCTAAATACGCGTATGCTACAGCAAGCGTGGAGAATATTGAAAGTGTAGTGGCTTTTGAGACGGATGATATTATCACGGTAAACGTCACGTTAAACATCTGTGCGATTGGTTATGACGAAAAGGAGTACGACCTAATAGAAGATTTGTACTCGAGAAGTAACGACTTAGAGCTGAAAGTTTGCTGTGTGCAGAACATGAGAAAGAAGTTTATAGGGTGCTGTAAAAACATCATACGCATTGGGCATACGCTAAAAAATACGGATAAGGATGTAGCTAGAGTGCTTTATGCCTATGCCTGCCCCAGAATCAGCATGGTAAAACCTCATCCAGATCGCGTCGTAATAGAAGGGATTATGGATACCACGATCTGCTATACCACCAAAGATGCAGGGATGCACAGCATTAAGGCAAAACTGCCTTTCAATTTAGAATGTCAAATTGAAGGGGTCAATAAGCAAAGTAACCTGGATGTTAATGCAAATGTGGAATATGTAGTAGTAGAGGGATCAGGCAAAGAACTGGATATTAAATACTCAGTGGAGGTTCGCGTAGATGAAATCTGCAAAAATAATCTATGTCTGGTAAAGGAGATCGAGGATAAAGGGCCTTTGGAACAGGCAAAGCGTGGCATTATCGTGTATACGGCAGATGACGAGGAAAGCTATTGGGATATTGCCAAAAAATTTAGGGTACCGCAAAATAATATTATTGTTGGAGAAAAAGACGCTTCGAAGGATAAACCCAAATATGGGGAAAAGATCATGATCATCGCCTAAAAAATTTAGTGGGATAAGATAAAATACCGCCTTTTATTGAGGCGGTATTTTATTGTATAAAGAAAACCCCGTGTTAGACACGGGGTTCGTTGGAGCTACGCGTATGAATATTAACTTTCCTCCTGTTAAACTAAAATTGCGGTCTGGCAACTGCAATGAAGTTTAACAGGAGGAAAGTTAAATGAGTCTTAACGACATAAATAGTTTAGCGCATTCAAAATGGAATTGCAAA
>CAJJPW010000316.1 GCA_905193725.1 uncultured Eubacteriales bacterium | reverse complement strand
GGCGGCGGGAAAGGCTGCCCATCTGGCAGGAGTGTTGGCTGGCCATACCACCATTCCGGTCATCGGGTTACCTATCAAATCCTCTACGATGGACGGATTGGATTCCCTGCTCTCCACTGTGCAGATGCCAGAGGGGATTCCTGTGGCTACGGTGGCTATTAACGGGAGCAAGAACGCGGCTATCTTGGCGGTGCAGATGCTTAGCCTCAAATATCCACAGCTCCAGGAAAAGCTCCAAAAGAGCAAGGAAGAGATGGAAGCGGGCGTCATTGCAGCGGACAAGAAACTGCAAGAAGAACTGGAAAAGAACAGTGAATTGTCTTCTGAAATGTGAGGCAAAGGTAGCTGATTCATAAATTTTAGCGGGGGCTTTGAGAAGAGTGAGAGCTTCACAAGGGATCAGGGCCCATACTTGTAAAACAAAGGAGAAAGAAACATGAAAAAGTGTGAACTGCTATACGAGGGAAAGGCAAAAAAGGTTTGGAGCACAGAAGATCCAGATTATGTCATCGTGGATTACAAAGACGATGCCACAGCATTTAACGGTCTGAAAAAGGGCACCATCACCGGCAAAGGCGTGATCAACAACAGAGTCTCCAACCACATGTTCAAAATGTTAGAAGAACACGGGGTCAAAACTCATTATGTAGAGGAAATTTCCGATAGAGAGACCATCGTAAAAAATGTGAAGATCGTGCCCATCGAGGTAATCGTCCGCAACATCGCAGCGGGTAGCCTGAGCAAACGCCTGGGGCTTCCAGAGGGCACAAAATTAAAGTCCACCGTGCTGGAGTACAGCTATAAAGACGACGAGCTGGGCGATCCTATGATCAACGACTACCACATTTTTGCCATGGATTTGGCCACCAAAGAAGAACTGGAGCTGATTGCCAGCTACGCCCTCAAAGTGAATGAGGTGATGGGAAATTACCTCAAACAGTTCGACATCGAGCTGATCGACTTCAAACTGGAGTTTGGCAAGCTGAAAAACGGCGAGATCGTATTGGCAGACGAGATTTCTCCAGATACCTGCCGGTTCTGGGACAGCAAAACTGGCGAAAAGCTGGATAAAGACCGTTTCCGCAGAGACTTGGGCGGCGTAGAAGAGGCATATGAAGAAGTGCTCCACAGACTGATGGGGGACAAATAGCTTATGCTTTTACCCAATGGCGGGAAAATTTACGATAGGATGAAGCTCTGGCGGGACGCTATGCCAGAGGAATGCGGCGTTTTTGGCGTGTATATGGAAGATGGCAAGTTTGACCCAGCCGAGGCCACCTATATTGGCCTGTATGCCCTGCAACACCGGGGGCAGGAGAGCACGGGTATTGCGGTCACAGACGGCAAGGACATTCGGTATCACAAGGGCATGGGCCTTTGCGCGGAAGTATACCGGGATTCTCTCAGCAGCATCTCCGGCGGGCGCATTGGCATCGGCCATGTGCGGTACTCCACCACAGGAGAGAGCAGGCTGGAAAACGCGCAGCCCTTGGTGCTGTCCTATCGCAACGGCAAGCTGGCCATCGCCCACAACGGCAACCTGATCAACGCCGATATTTTGCGAAGAAAGCTGGAGGAAGAAGGAGCCATTTTTCAGTCGGGCATCGATACCGAAGTGATGGCAAATCTCATCGCCAGAAACTCCAAAAAAGGCATTGTAGAGGCCATTAAGTGCATGATGAGTTTAGTGCGGGGCTCTTATGCCCTTACTATCATGACTCAGGAAAAGCTCATTGGCGTGCGGGATCCTATGGGCATTCGCCCACTGGCGCTGGGCAGGCTGGACGACAACTTCGTCCTAGCATCTGAGTCCTGTGCCTTTGACGCCATCGACGCGGAGTACGTGCGGGACGTGCGGCCAGGGGAGATCATCGTCATCGACAAAACCGGATTTAAATCCTACCAGGCAGCGGCTCCTATGAATACAGCGCTGTGCATGTTCGAATACGTGTACTTTGCCCGGCCAGACAGCGATATCGACGGGATCAGCGTGTACCGGGCCAGAGAGAATATGGGCAGAAAATTGGCCCAAGCTTACCCCATTGAGGCGGATCTTGTGGGCGGCGTACCGGATTCCGCCACTCCAGCTGCCTCGGGATACGCAGAGGAGTCCGGTATTCCCTTTAAAAAGGCGCTGGCCAAAAATAGATACGTGGGCCGGACGTTCATTCAGCCCTCCCAATCCCTAAGGGAGAGAGGGGTGAAGCTAAAACTCAATGCCATTCGGAAAAACGTCCACGGCAAAAAGATCATCTTGGTGGACGACTCCATTGTGCGGGGCACCACCAGCAGAAAGATCGTGGAAATGCTCCGGCTGGCAGGGGCCAGAGAGGTGCACATGCAAATCAGCTCTCCGCCCGTCATATCCCCCTGCTATTTTGGCATCGATACCCCATCCCACGACCAGCTGATTGGGGCAAAACACTCCGTGGAGGAAATCTGCCGCATTATTGGGGCGGATACCCTGCACTACCTGAGCATTGAGGACATGCTCAAAACGGTGGAAGGGGCAGGCTGCAACTTTTGCATTGGGTGTTTTAACGGCAAATACCCCATGGACATTCAAAAGTGCAGAAAACAGGCAGAGCAGCTGGAGCTTAGCCCCATAGATTGAGTAAAAACGCCAGGGCGACTTGCCAAAAGGAGATCAAGGGCGCTGGCGAGAAATAATGGAAAAATGAGA
>CAJJPW010000315.1 GCA_905193725.1 uncultured Eubacteriales bacterium | reverse complement strand
CACTAACGAGAACTGAGGGGAGCACCAACAAAAACTGAGGGGAGCACCAACAAAAACTGAGGGGAGCACCAACAAGAGCACTGGGGGCTACTGAACGGGAGCGCCGGGGTGCCAAAATAAATTTAGATAGAATCCTTTTTCGCAAAGGGTTTTTGATACAAAAAGATTTTATATATGATATTTTTAGGAGGAACTGATCATGGCAGTAAAAATTAGATTTAAGAGAATGGGATCCAAGAAAAATCCTTTCTACAGAGTAGTGGTTGCAGATGAGAGAGCACCTAGAGATGGTCGCTTTATCGAAGAGCTGGGATACTACAACCCTCTGAACAAAGAGTGCAAAATCGACAACGAAAAGGCAATTGACTGGCTGGGAAAAGGCGCTCAACCTACCGATTCTGTACGGGCTCTTTTGAAGAAAAGCGGTGCAATCAACTAATCACCGCCCAGTAAAAGAGGAAAGTAAGGGGCAGCATAGGGACGGCGCGGGAAACCCCGTGCAAACAAAGCAGAGAGAGGTTTTGCTGGCAGGGCATCCAATTTCAGGCGACTCGTGAAATTTCGGGCGCCGAGTGAGGAGTGAGTGCAACAGCAAAACCACACATGCTCCTTGTGGACAGAAATAAGGGAGAAAAACTTATGTTGGAATTAGTAAAATATTTAGCAGAGTCTTTGGTAGACGATCCCTCCAAAGTGGTGGTAACCCAAAAGGAAAAGGACAGTGCCATTGTCATCGAGCTGAGCGTAGCGCCAGAGGACATGGGCAAGGTGATCGGCAAACAGGGCAGAATTGCCAAGGCGATTCGCACTGTGGTGAAGGCTGCTGCTTCCAAGGAAAACAAAAAATATCTGGTAGAAATTATCTAATCTATGGAAAAGTATTTAAAGCTAGGGAAAATGCTAAAACCCCAGGGCATCAAGGGGGAGATCAAGCTCTCGCCCTATACGGATAACCTGGAGCGCTTTTTAGATTTGCCCCACATCTTCTTTCAGGTGAGGGGAGAATACCAAAAATACAATGTCCAGCACGCTAGGCTGTATAAGACCTTTGCCTATTTAAAGCTGGAGGGCATTGATACTATCGAGCAGGCAGAGCCGTTTCGCGGGCATTTCCTGTACATCGATCGGGAAAACGCGGCCAAGCTGCCCCAAGGCGCCCACTATATTTGCGACTTAATCGGCCTTGCAGTGGAGGATAGCGAAGGCGCTTTACTAGGGCAGGTCAAGGACGTGATGAACACCGGCGCGGCGGATATTTACGTGGTCCGCGGCGAGAGAAACATGATGTTCCCCGCGGCGCCAGGGGTGATCCAAAAGGTGGATGTGGCCGGCGGAAAGATCCTGGTGGACAAAAAACGGTTAGAGGAAGTTGCCATCGATGATACAATTTAACGTACTCACACTGTTTCCCGAGATGTTTGAGGGGTATTGCGCCTCTAGCATCTGCGGCCGGGCGGTGAAAGCCGGTCTCATCGGGATAGACCTATATAATTTTCGGGATTTTTCCACAGACAAACACAGACGGGTGGACGATGCGCCCTTTGGCGGCGGCGCTGGTATGGTCATCATGCCTCAGCCGGTATTCGACTGCCTAGAGCACATCCAAAGGCAAAGCCAAGAGGGAAAATCATCCCTTACGATTTACCTCTCTCCAGGGGGAAAGGTGCTAGATCAAGAGTTGGCTACTAGACTTTCGAAATGGGATCAATTGAACATCCTCTGTGGCCATTATGAGGGAATTGACCAGCGGATCATCGATGAGAAGATCGATCTGGAGGTCTCCATTGGGGATTACGTGCTCACCGGCGGAGAGCTGGCCGCCATGGTGTTGATGGACGCCGTCATGCGCCACGTGCCCGGCGTACTGGGCAACGAGAACTCCACCAGCGAGGAGTCCTTTTCAGGCAAGCTTTTAGAATACCCCCAATACACCAGGCCAGCCGATTTCAGAGGCCTCACAGTGCCCCAGGTGCTGCTGGGCGGGCATCATGCCCATATCGAGGCTTGGCGGCAACAGCAGGCGCTGGAGCGGACGCTGCGGTGTCGGCCGGACTTACTGGGCCTGGAGGAAAAGCCTTGAGGATGGGACATCCATTTCCTGAAAAAGATGGTTGAAATGTAACTGGGGTTATGGTATAATACTTTCGTTTGTAATACGGGCGGTCCGCTGTTTGCTGTTGCAGATAAGAACGTCTTAGAATATAAGGAGGATCACATGCAAGATCTCATCAAGTATGTGGAGCAATCACAGCTCCGTGACGACCTTCCAGAAATCGAAATTGGCGACGTTGTGAGAGTGTACGTCAAGGTTAAGGAAGGACAAAGAGAGCGTCTTCAGATGTTTGAAGGCTATGTTATCGCAAGAAAAGGCGGCAGCATCAAAGAAACCATTACCGTGCGCCGCGTCTCTTACGGAATTGGCGTGGAGAGAATCTTCCCGCTGCATTCGCCGAAGATCGACCATATTGATAAGGTCAGAAGCGGTAAAGTTCGCCGTGCGAAGCTCTATTACCTGCGCGATCGTGTGGGCAAGGCAGCTAGAATCAAAGAGAGATAACAATGAAAATCGGGGGCAAGTAAGCCCCCATTTTTATAACCATTTGATGGATATCCAATTTATGGTAAGTATATGAGATGTGAAAATAAAATGAAAAGCAAGAAACCTATATATAGAGAGGAAAGACGATGAACGGGCAAAACCAAAAAAACCAAA
>CAJJPW010000314.1 GCA_905193725.1 uncultured Eubacteriales bacterium | reverse complement strand
GTTGTCTATCAGGATGTACTTTGTTCAAAAAACGCCTGAGGGAATAAAGGTAGCGAATACACCAGCAATTTTTTATAACCCGTAAAAAATAGCATGTGCCTGCATATGAGGTACATGCTATCCCTTACTATGAAAAGTTAATGGGAAAGATCATTTTCAAAAGAAATTTTTCTGCTGCTGATAGATGGTCAATTCCATAGTAGAGTCTCTTTCCAGATCCATCAATCAGGGCAAAATTGCCGGATGTATTCTCCACTCGATATCCCAGTTCAGTTAGCACTTCTTTGAGTGATAGCTCCCATTCCAGCAGATCGGAGACCATGCCCTTTTTCGATAATTCTGCCAGCCACTCAAACTCTAGCGGTTGAAATCCATCCTTTAAAAATAGATCCCATAGTTCTTTCTTCTGTGAAAAATCTAAGGCCTCTAGGCATTTTTCCAGCGGGGGTCTTTCATCGATGGATAAATAGCAAAAGGCATTTCCCTGTTCTATCCAAGCAATTTTTTGCTCCTTGAGAAAATCTGCATATTTCCAATCGAACGCCACCGTATTTTTCCCTAGATGGAATCCCTTGAGCACTTTTTGCATATTTCCCGCCGACTCTGCATCTGGAAGCTCTAATTGCAGACAACAATCTTCCAATTGATTAGCCTTTTTTCCTGAAATATTTTTTTGTGTCATTTTTATTTTTCCATCGCATTGATGGGCTTCCAACCGCACTGTCTCTCTGGTTTGGGCAGTTCCATACACACATACCGGCCAGTTCTCATCTAATTGGGCCATGATTTGTCCCCACTCTTCAAAAAAATCTGCTGGGGAAAAGGCTACTCGCTTATAGATCACGTATATCGCCTTACTGCCCTGTGCGTAATGGATCTCCCCCTCTTCATGAAACCATTCGTCTAACATATCCAATAAGCAGATGGAGAGCCTGCCGGGGGTATCCTCCGGTAAACTCTCCATACAGGATAAGTATTTTTCAGATGCGATTTGATAGGGATATAACATCTCGTTCATTTCTTTACCCACTTCTACTCTTCCTCTGATCCGATAAGGCCCATTTGCTGAGCGATTTCAATGTTGACTCCTAACACATTGACTGTCTCTTCGCCAAAGACTCCCAGTACCTTGCCGGATGTATTTCTCTTGACAATCTCTCTCAATTCCTCTTCGCTAATGCCAGAAGCCTCCGAAATAGCAGGAATTTGTACTTCTGCGGAAGCAGGAGAAATGTGAGGGTCTAAGCCCGAGCCTGACGCTGTCAATAGATCGCCAGGAATGTCCTCAATGCTGATATCTGGATTTGCCTCTAAAAAGGCCTCTAAATCCTGCTGTATTCTCTCTTGAAGCGCTGGGTTAGAAGGTGCATAGTTATTAGAGCCAGAGGAAAGTCCCGCATACTCACTGCCATCATTATACACCTGTTCGCCTTCTTCATTGGTAGTATAGGTATTATAGTGATAAGCAGAAGGTCTGCCCTTCATAAAGTAAGGTTGTGTAAACTCTTGCCCTACGTTTTGCGCTCCTACCACTTCCCCATCTACTTCTATCATGCTTCCATTTGCCTGATGGGGAAAGATGATTGCTGATAGTCCTGTCAAAATCACCGGAAACAAGAATCCGCATACGATCAAGGTAGCCACTGTTACCAAAACCATTCTCTTTCCTCCATGTAGAAAGCTTTTCATACGTTCTTTCATTTGGAAACTCTCCTCCTTATTATAGTCCCAGAGCCAATAGTAGCGGGCTGATGATAAGGTCTATGATTTTAATGCCTATAAACGGAGCGACTACACCGCCTAGCCCATATATCAGCATGTTGCGTCCCAATATCTTGCCAGAAGACATGGGGCGGTATTTTACACCTTTCATCGCCAGCGGAATGAGGCAGGGGATGATAATGGCGTTAAAGATCAGTGCAGATAGAATCGCGCTGTTTGGCGTTGCCAAGTTCATGATATTGAGCACACCCATTTGTGGAATGGCTAACATGAACATTGCCGGGATAATGGCAAAGTATTTCGCAATGTCATTGGCAATAGAGAATGTAGTCAAACTGCCGCGAGTGATCAGCAACTGCTTGCCAATTTCTACAACTTCTAGGATCTTGGTCGGGTCAGAATCCAGGTCCACCATGTTAGCAGCTTCCTTTGCTGCTGTGGTTCCGCTGTTCATCGCTAACCCCACGTTTGCCTGTGCCAGAGCAGGTGCGTCGTTTGTGCCGTCGCCTGTCATTGCCACAATTTTTCCCTCTGCTTGTTCTTTCTTGATGACGTCAATTTTGTCTTCCGGTTTGCATTCGGCAATAAACCCGTCAACCCCTGCTTCTTTTGCAATGGTTGCCGCTGTCAGCGGATTATCACCTGTGCACATAATCGTCTTAATGCCAATAGCCCGCAACCTCTCAAAGCGCTCTCTCATGCCTGGCTTTACTGTGTCTTTCAAATAGATCACGCCTAATATTTTGTTGCCCTCACACACGACTAATGGTGTGCCACCCAGGCTAGATACCTTTTCCACCTGTCCACGTAAATCCTCGGGAATCGTGCCGCCCAATCCTTTTACGTAATCTTCGATCGCATCTGCAGCGCCTTTTCTGATTTTTGTGCCATCTGGCAGATCCACACCGCTCATGCGAGTCTGGGCGGTAAATTCAATGAATTCTGAGCCAGGTGTTTCCTGGCTATTATCCCCCATACGGCGGGCAAGCTC
>CAJJPW010000313.1 GCA_905193725.1 uncultured Eubacteriales bacterium | reverse complement strand
TGTAAGTCTGCCCCTCCACAGTACGTGTTTTAGTAGGGCAGGCTGCGGCGCATGCGCCGCAAACCTGACACTTTGTTTTATCCGTAAATACGCGACCATCTTTTACACTAATACAGTTGTACATACAGGCTTTTATGCATTCCCCACAGCCGATACATTGCTCAGATAAATATAATATCTCAGGTTTGAGCGAATTGGTTTCAGGATTTTGGCACCATTTACAGCGCAGGGGACAACCTTTAAAGAATACAGTTGTTCTAATTCCAGGGCCATCATGTACTGAAAACCTCTGAATATTTGTGATAATGGCACTAGAACAAATATCAGACACCGTGCTTATTCCTTTCTATGATCAAATCCTGGAAAGCAGGGGGCATCGCAACAAAGTATGCAGATAGGCCTCCCATTCGCACGCGCAATCCCTGGTGTTTTTCCGGGTGCACTTTTGCATCTATGAGCATTTCATTGCTGACTCCGGTAATGGTGAGGATTGTTCCTCCCAAATCCATAAAGCTATGGATAAGATTGGACAGTTTTTTAATCCCTGCCTCACCAGCTGCTTCATTGGAATTAATCAGCATATCCAGTGGACAGCCTACATAATACGGTTCTAAATCTGGCTTACAAACAGATTTTATTGCAGCCGTTGGCCCATTTAAATCGCATCCTGTCATAGGTGAAAAATTATTGCCTGTAGCTTCCCTTGCTTTTCTTCCATCTGGCGTAGCTCCTGTCACACCGCCATAATCTCCTATGCGGTCAAAGGTGCCAATCATTAACCGGAAAAGCACACCCGTTGGCTCTTCAGCACATCTCTCATTGACATAGGCTTGGCAATCATCGAGCAATCTCACCGCAATGCTGTCAACATAATCATCGTCATTCCCAAATTTAGGGGCCCAGTGAATCAGTTTTTGGCGCAATTCTTCCTGTCCTTCAAAATTGTTTTTGAGGGCGCTGAGCAGCTCTTGCATAGTAATCATTTGCTTTTCGAACACCAACTTTTTAATTGCAGCCATTGAGTCAATTACATTGGTAAGGCCACACAAGCTTAATGGGTGCAGTTCATAGCGTGCTCCTCCATCGTTCATATCCAATCCTCTTTCGATACAGTCATCCATAAACATGGATAGTAACGGGTCTGGAGCGATTTTAACCACATTGTGATAATTGGAGCGGCATCTGTCAATTAACGTTCCAAAGGTGTTTTTAAATTGCTTCATAAAGGCATCGTATACCTGTTCAAAACTGGTAAATTTCGAGGCATCGCCAGTATCAATTCCCTCCATTCGATCTCTGAGAATACTTTTCCCTCCAAAGAGAGCAAATTCAAAGAGGAGTATAGCATTTACATTGTCTACAGAAAAACTCGTCTTTCCTGGGATCAGCGTTTCCCAGCAACCGTCATTTGCATATCCTCTAGCAACTTCCAGCGGAAATCCCGCTTTTTGTAGGCCTTTTATAATGACCTTATCGTTATATAGTGCTGGTTCACCTGATCCGCAGCGGAGTATTTTCGAGCATGCATCATAGAGCTCCTCAGGGGCATCATCCCCTGAAATCCGGACAGACAGAGTGGGAACCACCAGTTCTAGTTCACTCCAAGTCTCTAACACCAGATAGGTGAGATCGTTGGTGACATCATTGCCTGCAGCATCTTGACCGGAGAGAATCGCATTGATCAAATTGCTGTTTACTTTTGCACCTTCCCAGCCTTCGCTCTCTGGAATGTATAGCCAAGCCATAGATCCTAGCCCGTTATCCAGGCAAGACTGTTCCATATCCTCTTCAATGGGCACCTGTCCAGCAGAAAAAAGCCCAGCTGTATACTGATCGGGATCTAATGCCGCTGCTTTGACATCGTCATAATTGAGCATTACTCTATCACTAAATTTTGCCAGCCAGCATGCTAAAAGGACCTTAGCTTCTTCACGAGTCAATTTTCCGCTCTCAATGTCTTTTTTATAATAGGGATATAAAAACTGATCTATCCTGCCTGTGGGAACCCTATCACCACAGGAATGCAGCGCACAAAAATAAATCCAATGGCTCTGAAGCGCTTCTTCAAAGCTCTCAGGGGCATTTTCAGGCACACGTTTTAGGGTTTCACTAATGTGCAATAACTCGCTGCGCCGCTCTGGATTTGTTTCCTTCAAGGCCATATCCAAAGCCAATTTTGCATATCTGTCAGCAAATTTTTTTAAGCCCCCCAGACATATCAACATGGCTTGATACATATCAATTGTCTTCTGTCTTTTTTCCCCTTCGGGTTTATCTAGTTCTTGTTCCAGCTTTGCTAAAATCTGTTTTCGATAGCCCGACAGCCCATTCGACAACATCGCATCATAATCTGGTGGATGGTGACCAAAAGTAGAAATTTCTGTAAATCCTAGTTTTTTCCCAATTTCTTTTTCTTCTTCCGTTGCATACTCAGGAATAATTGTGCCTAATTGTACGCTCCCAAAGGAGGTGAGGCCTACGATCTTCTCATAATCTTTGATCTCTGCGGGGATCTTCTCCCAAAGATAGGAAAGAGCCATAGCTCTACGAACAACTAGTGGCATTTTAAGAACGTCCGGATTATCAAGGATAGTGAGACCCTTCACCGCCCAATCCTTACGTTTTTGGAGTTCCCTGTAAAGACCATCCTTGATCTTCGCTACTTTTTGTTCCATATCAAATACCTTCTTTCCATATAAATTAAAGGATAATTTTATTATAAGAAAG
>CAJJPW010000312.1 GCA_905193725.1 uncultured Eubacteriales bacterium | reverse complement strand
TATCCTAATCAAGCTGGACATTCTGGGCCATGATAATCCCACGTCCATCCGCATGTTGGAGGACACCATAGAGGGGCTGGACGCGCTGAAAATCCCCCTAGACGACCCAGAGACCATGGCGCTGTTTTGCAACACAAAATCCTTAGGGGTGACGCCCGAGCAGCTCAGGGGCTGCCAGGTGGGGACGCTGGGCATTCCGGAGTTCGGCACGTTCTTCGTGCGCCAAATGCTGGTGGATACCATGCCCACTACCATGGCAGAGCTGATCCGCATCAGCGGACTCTCCCATGGCACAGACGTTTGGGTGGGCAATGCCCAGGATCTCATTCGAGACGGAGTGGCCACGTTGAGCCAGACCATCTGCACCCGGGACGATATCATGAACTACCTGGTGCGGTGCGGCGTGGAACAGCGGCTGGCGTTCTTCACCATGGAGAGCGTGAGAAAGGGCAAAGGCCTCACCGAGGAGATGGAGCAGGCCATGCACGATGCAAACGTGCCCCAGTGGTTTATCGACTCCTGTAAGAAGATCAAATACATGTTCCCCAAAGCCCATGCGGTGGCGTATGTGGTGATGGCGTTCCGCATCGCCTACTGTAAGGTGCACCACAAAGAGGCCTTTTACGCCACGTATTTTTCCATCAAGGCGGACGAATTTGACGCCTCCTATGTGCTGGAAGGGCAGGAGGGGATTCTGAAAAACCTAGAAAAGCTGGAGGCCAAGGGCCCGACCGCCACAGCCAACGAGAAGAACATGATCACCCTACTGGAGCTGGCCAACGAGATGTACCAGCGGGGCGTGCAGTTCTTGCCGGTGGATCTCAAAAAGTCTAAGGCCAAGCGCTTTACGGTAGAAGATGGCAACATCCGCCTGCCCTTTGTCTCGGTTCCCAAACTGGGGGAAAAGGCGGCGATCAAGATGGAAGAAGAGCGGGAAAAAGGGGAGTTCATCTCCATAGAAGACCTGAAAAACCGGACGAAGATCTCCTCGGCCGTCATTGAGGCCATGGAGCAGATGGGCACACTGGTGGGGCTGGGCGCCTCCAACCAGATCAGCCTATTTGACGTGTAAGAAAAGCACTGGCAGAAAAAACCGGCGCTGGCGAGCAGTAAAAGAGCACTGGCTGGGCTGCCACCATCCAAGGGAACGCAAATTGGCGGGGGAAGAGGGAAAAGGCAAGTAAGCTGCTATGTCGCTATCAACGGGAAAGAAACCCATGATATAATGAGAAGCAGCAGGATACTTTTTGAAAAATAAGTGGAGGGAACAAAATTGGGATGAGTTGTGGTATCTCCTATCGTGATCCGCTAGAGTCTCATTCCGATGAAAAACGAGTGTAGGGGGGCTTGCAAAACGAAAAACGACCAAGGTTTAGCCTTAGTCGCCAAATTTTAATCGCTTTATTGTTTGGGGAGGAACGCTTTGATTTCCTCTTGGGTTAGCCCCGTGGCTTCTTGAATCACATTCATATCTACTTTCATGGATAACAATTTTAAAGCAATTTCTTTCTTTTCTTCTATTTTACCTTCCCGTTTACCTTCTATTCTACCTTCTATTTTACCTTCCCGTTTACCTTCCATTCTACCTTCTTGTTTTGCGCGCGCTCTCTCTTTATCAAATGCTCTTTCTATTCCATATGTCATCATTTCTTCATCTCCCTTCTTCCATCCTTCTAACACTTTCTCTACTTCCGATTTATTCAATGAGCCTACTTTATGAAATAGTACATCACGAACCCAATCTACTAGTTCAATTTGCTCCTCTTCGCTTAGTTTTTGTATTCTTCTCGCGGTGACCTTCAAAGCCCTTTCCAACGTCTCTTTGTCGTGGCTTCTATCTAACATAATTACATTTTCTAGTAATGTATTTACTTCCAATAAAAAGCTCTCGTCTTGGCTATTAATATCTATCAGCCCATATTTAAAATCTATTAGACGTTCGCCATATAGGTGATCATCTTCAAAGTACTTTCTAAATGCACGTTCCACCGTCCATGGTTGATTGCCGTTATATAGCACAACTGGGATCACTGGTGGCAATCGAAAATTTTTTCTCTCCCTTTTGTTTCTGTCCGTCTCTTCAAATATTCGCATTAGCAATTGCGTCATATAGATGAGTAGTCGAAAGGGCATAGTATAATCTACACTGGATTGTAATTCTAGCAGAACGTATACATAGCACTCTTTTTTATTTTTTCCACTGCTATTGATTTTATACACCAAGTCCGCTTCGCGCTCTTTGAAGTCTTTTAAGATAAACTCTTTGTCTATCAACTCCAAATCCTGCTCTTCTACATTATCTAACCATGAAGCATTTATATAGCGGCGCAAAAGATGCAAAAATGTGGACTTTCGGGAGAGTATTCTCTTATATCCCTTGTCATGTATCTTATCTGCCATTATTCCTTCTTAACATCCTTTGTTTGATTGAATCCAAAACTTTTATATGAGGCAATGATATCCTTTATATTTTCGTTTTTTAATGTTTTTACGATTGCGGTTAGATCATCAACGTCCTCAGCCTCGACAATATCATCAATCGCTCTATATAATTTTCCAATTTGTTTTACATCCTCTTTTTCCTCAGCAAAAAACTCTGACATTGTAATCCCGAAATAATCACATATTGCAGCTAATGCCGAAAAGGATGGCAAGTTATCGCCGTTTAAAATATTAGATAAATAAGATCGATTATATCCTAATAATTCTGATATCGCTTTGAGAGCTACTTCC
>CAJJPW010000311.1 GCA_905193725.1 uncultured Eubacteriales bacterium | reverse complement strand
AAGATACAGCCATCATGATCAAGGGAGATGCTGTAAAAAGTTTTACCATGATGTTTTTGCAGATGTGGGATGCAGCAAGCCCAAAAAGCAAGAATGAAGAAAATTATGAGCAGTATCTGGTACCGGCAGATTATAAACTGCCGGAGGGATATGCAGGAAATGGATTTGTCATGCCATATGCAGACAGCCCTTTAGATGAAGAACAGGTAGGGGAACAGGTCTATCTGGATATATTAAATCAGGCAAAGTCCTATGTGCACATTATCACACCATATCTGATTCTGGATGACGAGATGAAAAACGCCAGTCCTTTAAAGAGCGAGATTCTCAAAGATGGTATGGACATCATGATCGTCAGAGAGCTCACCGGCGGCATCTACTTTGGAAAGCGGGGCACAGGCATCCAGGATGGGATAGAGACCGCCTATGACACCGAAACCTACAATGTGATGGAAATAGATAGGATTGTGAAATGGGGCTTTGAGACGGCTATGAAACGGGGCAAGAAACTGGCCAGCGTGGATAAGGCAAATGTGCTAGATACCTCAAGGCTCTGGAGAAAACGGGTGGAGCTGATGAGTGAACAGTACCCAGAGGTGGAGGTAGAGCATGTGTTAGTGGATAACGCTGCGATGCAGTTGGTGAGAGCCCCAGGGCAGTTTGACGTGATGGTGACCTCCAACATGTTTGGGGACATCTTATCCGACGAGGCTGCTATGATCACCGGCTCCATTGGCCTACTTCCTTCCGCCTCCTTGGGTACAGGCAAGCGGGGGCTATATGAGCCCATTCACGGTTCTGCGCCGGATATTGCCGGCCAGGGGATTGCTAACCCTATTGCCACGATTTTAGCGGCGGCGATGATGCTCCGCTACTCACTGGATTTAGAGCAGGAGGCAAAGTTGATCGAAAAGGCAGTGGATGAGGTGCTGAAAAAGGGATATCGCACCAAGGACATTGCCCGCCAGGGTGAAGAATGGGTGAGCACCAAGCAGATGGGACAATTGATTAGAGACCAGATCGGCTAACCACTGATAAAACCTGTAAAACAACAAGGGGGATCTCTTGCATCTACTGTATGGTAAGCCATTGCAGTATCAGCAGTAGGGGAAGGATATCCCTTGTATATTTGGAAAATGGCCAAAGCAGTGTCCTTCTTGAAAAAATACTGTAAGATGCTGAGCAGGCCTGAATGATTTGGAATTTGGAGGAAAACAGGTGCCTTTTACTTGACAAGGAAAGAATGCTTTCGTATAATAAAACATGTTATGTGATATGATGAGTTTTATAACAGAGTATCCATGCAAATATTTCTACTGACCCCCCTGATTAGGGTAATGGCCATGCGGACAGCCGGGTCAACTGCCGATGGGCAACAAGGGTTGCCGGTTATTGATTGAGTTAAAAGCTCAATTTTATAAGTTGGTTACTTTATAACCAGTGCGTCAATAGCGCATCAACTTGTAAAACGGTCAATAAGAGTAGTAAAAGTAAGTATTTGCTATATAGACTCTGTATGAACAACGTGCTCAACTTCTAGATAGGAGTAAAAGCAGAAAAAATATCTCTGCCATGTGTGCAGATTTCATGAGAAGCGTTTTACAAGTAATATGCGTAAAAGTATATTACTTGTTTTTTTATAGGAGCGGGTAGAGAGAATGCCGCTGTAATCGGGAGATAGAACGAAAATCGTCTATGGAAGAGAGATAAAATTAGGGGAAAGCGGCGCTTGATCTTTTGAAAGAGGAGAATGGGGTATGAAGGAACAGCTAAGACTTTATGGATTTAATAATCTGACAAAATCCCTGAGCTTTAATATTTACGATGTGTGTTATGCCAAAACGCCTAGGGAGCAAAAGGACTATATTGCCTATATTGACGAGCAGTATAATTCAAAACGCCTTACACATATCCTGACTACCCTGACTGATATGATTGGAGCAACGGTTCTGAATATCTCGAAGCAGGATTATGAACCACAAGGCGCATCGGTGACGTTATTGATTGCAGAGGGGCCCATGCTGAAGCCCGGTGAAACACAGGTGGCGCATCTGGATAAGAGCCACGTTACTGTGCACACCTATCCGGAATACCATCCAGAGACCTGCCTTGCTACCTTTCGCGTGGATATTGATGTAGCTACCTGTGGGGAAATCACCCCGCTTTCTACGCTAGATTATCTGATCGGATCCTTTGACTCGGATATTATCACGATGGACTACCGAGTGCGGGGCTTCACCAGGGAGGTAAACGGCAAAAAGTTGTTTATGGACCATAAAGTGCGCTCCATCCAGGATTATATTGACAAAGAGACTTTGCGTCGATACGATGCGGTGGATATCAACATCTATGACGCGAACTTGTTCCACACCAAAATGATGCTCAAGGAAGTCGATCTGCAAAATTATCTGTTTAAGACCGATGTGTATGAGCTGCCTCCTCAGACCAGACTGGATATTACCAACAATCTGCGTCGGGAGATGATCGAGATTTTCAGCGGGCGCAATATTTATTGAACGTGTGGAAAGGAAACAGAATGGGAAAATTATCGCAAGAGAGGGCGCCGATTTACGAGGCGCTGGAACAACTGAGAAAAACCCGGGTAGTGCCCTTTGATGTTCCCGGTCATAAGCGGGGAAGGGGAAACCCAGAGTTGGCGGAATTTTTAGGAGAGAAATGCGTAGGCATAGATGTGAATTCTATGAAGGCATTGGATAAACTCTGCCATCCAATTTCG
>CAJJPW010000310.1 GCA_905193725.1 uncultured Eubacteriales bacterium | reverse complement strand
TTGCCAAAAGTTCCGGCACGGCGTCCGTGCCGACAGGCATATAGGTGAAGAACCAAGCGAACTTAGCGCCCCATTCCACCATCTGGTCAAAGTACTCTTCACTGCCGATGACTTCGGTGTTCTTGCTGGTGTAACAGCAGGAAATACCAAAGGGAAGCTTCTTCCGCTTGAGAATTTCCATGGCTTTTACAACTCGTTTGAAAGTGCCGTCGCCTCGACGGAAATCGGTGGCCTCTTCAAAGCCCTCCACGCTGATGGCAGGTACGAAGTTTTTCACTCGCAGCATTTCATCGGCAAACTCCTCGTCGATCAATGTGCCGTTGGTAAACGCCAAAAATGCACAATCAGGATGGGCTTCGCACAGCCGAATAATATCATCTTTGCGCACCATAGGTTCGCCGCCAGAGTAGATATACATATAAGTGCCCATGGTCTTTCCCTGGCGAATGATGTCGTCTAGCTGTGCCAAAGTGAGGTTTAATTTATTGCCATATTCTGCTGCCCAGCATCCGGTGCAGTGCAGGTTGCATGCAGAGGTTGGATCCATCAAGATGGCCCACGGGACATTACAGCCGTATTTTTCCTGATACACTCTTTGGCGGTTAGCGCCGATCATGCTGGCATTGATTACGAAGGTCTCAAATAATCTCTTGCGTACGCCATCATCTATATCCGTCCAAAGACTTTTCACCAACCGATTCCAGTTGTTATTAGGATCGGAAAGCGACTGGCGAATGACATTGGCCTGATTGGTTACATTATGGCCCTTATCATGGGCAATGACCCAGTCGAGAATCTTTGGAATATTTTCATCTGGATTTTTATCAATATAGTTAATAACCTGACGAATCCCAAAAGACTTCACCTTTTCCATCACTGTTTTGTTTCCGTTACTCATGGTTCTTTCTTCCTTTCGTCTTTTATGTTGACACTATTTTACAAAATTCCCTGAGAAATGTCGCTGGACAAAATAATAAAATGTTACATTTTTAGACAGTTTTTGATTTTTGTCCCTATGGAGGCAGGAAAAATGGCGATAAGATATAAATTGAAAGATAGAAAAGATATATAGAAATAAAAAATATTAATCGAGGGGTAAAACAACACTTTACTGGGTATATGGAAAGACGTAGAAAATGGGGGATCTCGATGCAAAATAGTTTTACACGTATGATGATAGAAGTAGCGGTGGATAAGGCGTTGGGGGAAATTAGAAAAAAATCCAAAAGAGCTTTAAGGAATCTAGCAGATCTGGGGATGCATTATGCAAAAGGGCGTTTTCAAGATGAATTTTTTACCATAGCACAGCATATGCTGGAGGATGATAATAGCCCATACTATGATATGTTCTTTCATTTAGCGAATAATGTAGACCCTAAAATGCTGAAAAAATTTGGCATTAATCTAGGATATAATGCATGGACGGCCGGAGCGAAGACGATTCGTAAATGGGAACAGGAAAGGGGCTATCATGTGCCTTGGACAGTAGTATTCAACTGGGAAAACCTTTCAGAACATGAGATGTTAAGCGAAGAAGAGATACAAAGGAATATTTCCCAAGCAAAGGAAATGGGTATCTACTGCTATATGTTTTTCGTGGGGGCCAACCAAGAGGTATTCAATAGTCTGCTAAAGGTGTTTGCACACAATGATGACTGTGCTTTTTTATGTTTTTGTGAGACACCATTGATCACTTCGAATTTGGCTATACAACTGCGAAAAATGGGAAATACCATGCCAGTTGTGGAAATTAGCCCTACACAAAGAAAAGAAACCGAGCGAGCGTGCGAAATTCTTTTAGAGGAAGAATGCCTTTTTAGCTTATGGGTATCATATGATGACGAAATGATTCCGGAGATTTGGAAAAGATACAGAGAGCCGCAGGAAAAGAGTATCTGTTCCTTTGTGTTTTTTATTCGCAAGGAGAACTGCTCTGATGAAGCAGCAGACAAGCTGCATGAACTGGTAGATGAAGGACAGGAGACACCACAAAGCACACTGTTCCCCATCGATTTTTACGAGGATATCTCCCATGTGGATCGAAAAATCTCTAAGGAAGATTGCTATCTGGAGATTCAATCCAACGATCGAGCACTGTTTGGCAACAAACTAATTGAGTTTCGCCAAGGAATAGACTTTCAAGCTTTGCTGCAAACCTATATGCCCAGAGTGCAATTTGAATAAAATAGATATTAGAGGTTAATGGGCCTTATTGATTTCACCAACAAATTGGTAAAATCCCTCGCTTGCCTTTTGGATGAGCTCGGCAAATTTAGCTGGAGGAATTTGCGCTCCATCTATGAGCCAGTGAATAATCACTGCACGATAGGCATCGGTGTAAAAATTGACGTAAAAATCGTAGTATGCTACATCCTTAAAATAGGGCTGTAGACTATGAGAAATGACAGTGGATAGCACTTGCCCAAAGTACTCAAAAAAAGAATTTTGTCCTTGGACAGAAAGTGCATTTTGATAAAATTTGATATTATCGGCAAAGTACTCACAAAGTCGCAACACTAAATCCCATCCCTGGGAGGGGTGCTTTTGCAGTGTGTCTAAAAACTCTGTGTAGTAAATCCAATTGACTAAATCATATTTATCTTTAAAATGATAGTAAAAACTTTTGCGGTTCATGCCACAACATGCACAGATATCGCCCACGCTGATTTTGGAAAGTGGCTCCTGCAGCATGAGATCCTTTAAAGCCTGTGCCAGAGCTTTTTTTGTAATATTGGAATCGGCCATATT
>CAJJPW010000309.1 GCA_905193725.1 uncultured Eubacteriales bacterium | reverse complement strand
TTAGTAAAAATAATAAATAATCCTTAAATATGAGGTTTGTGTATTGCATGCTACTACGATATAATGATATCGTGCTTAAAATACATGATGCGTATAAAACGCTGGAAAGGTTGAGAAGATGTTAAAGAAAGTTGCAAGTGCAGTATTAGCTGGAGCAGTTGTTTTTACAGTTTCCCCACTTTGTACATTCGCCGCAGAGAGATATGAAGTTTTAATGTTAGGTGATGAAGATGGTTGGGTAAGACAACTCCAAGCGGATCTAATTTCCAGAGGTTATATGGATGGTGAAGCAACGGGGTACTTTGGCTCTAAGACCCAGGAAGCTGTAGTGAAGTTCCAAGAGAGAAGAGGACTTACAGTAGACGGCAAAGCCGGCCCAGAAACTAGACAAGAATTATTAGGAAAGTACTATGAGGAGATTCCAGAAACCAGAGATGTTTCCTACAATACCATTTCCTCCTCAGAAGCAGAGGCAGATGCAGAAGAACTTCTATATCCAGGAGATAAGGGCTCTGCAGTTGAAGATGTACAGAGTAGACTGAAAAAACTAGGTTACTACGAATATGACGAAGTTACCGGTTACTTTGGACCTATCACCCAAGAGGCGGTGGAGAAGTTCCAAAAGAACAATGAAATTGGCGTAGACGGCATTGTGGGACCAGAGACACAAGGACTGTTGGAGTCTGGAGATGCCAAATATTACACCTTAGAAGAAGGCGATAAGGGTGAAGACGTCGAAAAGGTCCAAGAGAAGTTAAAAAAATTAGGCTACTTTGACAGCAACGTAACCGGCTACTATGGCTCTATTACAGAAAAAGCAGTAAGAGAGTTCCAAGAGAGAAACGGCCTCACTGTAGACGGCAAAGCTGGAAAGAACACAAGAGCAAAGCTCTTCTCTTCTTCCGCAAAGAAAGCTTCTACTTCTTCTAGCAGTAAGAAAGAAGAGAGCAGTAAAGATGACAGCAAAAAGGAAGATAGTAAGAAAGAAGATAATAAAAAGGAAGAGAGCAGTAATGTAAGCAGTGCCGATAGCGGCAAAGTGAGCGATTTCTTAAACGTTGCAAAAGATAAATTAGGTAGTAGATATGTATTCAGTACAGAAGGTCCAAACACCTTTGACTGCTCTGGATTTGTGTACTATTGCCTCAAAAATTCCGGCATTAAGGTAGGGCGTATGAGTGCGGCATCTTATTCTAAGTATTCCTCTTGGGATAAGATCAGCAGCAGAGGCGACTTAGAGGCAGGAGACCTGATGTTCTTTAGATCACCTGGCAGCTCTCGGATTAGCCACGTTGGTATTTACCTGGGTGGAAACCAAATGATCCACGCTTCCTCCAGCAAAGGCAAAGTCATCATCAGCGATATGAGCAGCTACTGGAAGGAAAATTTTGTAGTAGGCAGAAGAGTATTTTAACTAACACCAATATACATATAAAAATGGCAGAGCAAAGAAAGCGCTCTGCCATTTTTATTGTACAATAACGGGTCTATAATAGAAATAAATATGAGTTTTCGAGTACTCCGTTTGATATCGGATGAATTACGGGAAAAGTTTTCAAGAAAACAAACCACGCAAGAAAAATAAAGAGTCTATGATTGAGCAGGAGGAATCTGTTATCTCAGAAACATGGCTGCCGCTGATGAACAAAGAGCGCGGCTATACTGTTCAAATACAGCGTTTGGAGTTGACAAAGCTCTTAAATTCGATAAGATAGTAATCATGGAAGATAAACTGTTATGCAAAAACGAGCGAATTGACGACCTACAATATAAGGGATTGCGGCTCATCCAAAATCCCGAGTATTTTTGCTTTGGCACAGATGCGGTGCTGCTTAGCGGATTTGTCAATCTAAAAAATGGTGACCGTGTTGTGGATTTTGGAACGGGAACTGGTGTGATTGCCATCCTCTTAGCAGGGCAGCAAAAGGCCAGAGAGATCATTGGAATAGAGATTCAAAAGAAAGTAGCAGATATGGCCAGGAGAAGCGTTCTGCTCAATAGGTTAGAATATGTGGTCAGGATTGTAGAAGGCCGCATACAGGAGGCAAAAAGTCTAGTAGGGCAGGCCACGGTTGTGGTATGCAACCCACCTTATGAAAAGCCAGAAACCGGCAAGCTAAACGAGAATTCTACTCATAAGTATTCTCGGCACGAAGAACTTTGCAGTTTTGAAGAAATTGTCGTGAGCGCTGCCCAAATTTTGGGCACTCGAGGCAAGTTTTATGTGATCAACCGCCCAGAACGGCTGGCAGAGATGATTTACACGCTAAAGTCCCATCGATTGGAGCCCAAGCGCATCCAATTTGTCTACGGAGCACCGGGGAAAGACACCAAGTTGGTGTTGATGGAGGCGCTCAAAGAGGCAAAAGAGGGGGTCAAGGTGCTTAAACCCCTGTATATCTACGATGAGCACCACCAATATACCAAAGAAGTGCTAAAAATGTATCATATGGAGTGAGTAGTTTGGAAGCTGGAAAGTTATATATTGTGGCAACCCCCATTGGAAATTTAGAGGATATTACCCTTAGAGCTCTTCGCACACTAAAAGAGGTAGATGTAATCGCCGCAGAGGACACGCGAAGAACGGTGAAACTGCTGAATGCCTATGAGATCAAAAACAAACTGATGAGCTTTCACGAATACAGCAGCATGGGCAAATTGGAGGAAATTCTGGATCTAATGCGACAGGGAAAAAATGTGGCTTTGGTATCAGACGCGGGGACACCTCTCATCTCAGACCCCGGTTGTTTTCTC
>CAJJPW010000308.1 GCA_905193725.1 uncultured Eubacteriales bacterium | reverse complement strand
AATATACATAGATATCGTGTAAATAGGATTAAATATTCTAAAATATAAGAAAATAATGTGGAAATGGAAAATATTTGGAAATATAATAGGATGCCATACATGGATTAGATGTAATAGTGAGATGGATTCTAAAAAATTAAGAAACAGTGATTCGCTAGACAGGGTAATAGCGGGGAAAATATATACACATATATGGTGTAAAACGAAAAGGATTCTTAGCAAATAAGAAAGCGAGGAAATGAGAGAAACACAAATGTGATGTAGAAGGGCGGGGAGGCGCGATGCTAAAAATTCTTAAAATATAAGAAATATTTGTGATAAAAGAGAAATAAACTGGAAAATATAGAAAATAAAAAGCTGAATATTCTAAAACATAAGAAAAATGGGGGTGGAACAGATTGAGCAGATAAAATAAATCCAACAGGTACTGGCGAGAGGCCTTATTTTTTGAAAAAAGTAGATGGTTGCCAAAGACGGGAGAAAGAGAGGCGTACAGACTTCCTGTGAAAAAGGCGATGATGATATCATCGTCGCTGGGAAAATGGGAAGGACAGTGCTTATAGTGGCTAGGATAGGTGTGTCCTAGGCAAGGACAGCCTGGCCAGTGAAAGCGATATGGAAAGAGGAAAAACCAAACAAGCGGGATAGAATCCATCTCCAGGCCTAAAAGAGGCTGAGGGGGTGGTTTTTTATAGAGAAAAATGAAAGGAGAGATGGGCGATGTAATATTAGGGCAAGGAGGGAAAAGGAGTTTTCAAAATGTAGTTTTCGGAGTTTTGTAAAAAAGGAGGGAAGTAGATGAGTTTTACAAGACCAGATAACAACGTAGTGTGGTGGAGAAATCAGCCAGACAGGGTGCAGGCCAGTGCAGATGAGGTAAAAAACAAGCTGGACGAGGCCATCAACCAGAACTCGGACGATTTGATTCATCTGATTGAAGAGCTGGAGAGCAGCACGGGTGCGGCGTCTATCGGGGCGGCAGATGGAACAACGGTGCAGCAGGCGCTAGACGAGGCGGGCCAGGATGCACAGCAGGCGCGGGAATACGGAAGTCAGGCCATTGCCTCGGCACAAAACGCGGAGCAGATCGCCACCCGGGCAGAGCAGATCGCCAGCAGCGCCAGCCAAGAAGTGGCCCAGGTGAAGTATGTGGAGGATCCGATCACGGGGGAGACGGTGAGCATCAGCCAGGGACTGGAAAACCTCTATCATTACAGTGAAAAGGCGGTACTTGGCGCGCAAAATGCTCAGGTGATTGCGGAGAGTGCATTGCAGAACAGCAGAGACGCTATGGATTTGGCGCAATGGAACAGTCAAAAAATCCAGGACATCAGCGTATTGGTGGACCCGGTTACGGGGGCCAATCTGCCAATTCAGGACATCTTATTTCACATCGTGGATCGGTTTAAGTCTAATCCGATTAAGGTGGAGGACTTTAACGCTTTGGCACTGGAAGTATCGGCGTTTAACGCTATGAACATTGAAGTGTCTGCCTTTAACGACAGGGCAGCGAGTATTTTATCAGGAGGGAATGAATCATGACAAGCGGAACAAAAACCACAAATTTACAACTGACACAATATATCACAGGGGATACGATCGACTATTTTGCCGAGTACAACACGGACATGGCCAAGATCGACGCGGCGGTGGCGAAGAAGTCCAGCGTGATCATCTTGGACGCAGGGGAATCCTTCCCTGCAGCGCCTCAGGCAGGGGCCATCTATTTTAAGGTAGAGGGCACGGACACCCAGGGCAATGGGATTCAGATCATGGATGAAGACGGGCAGGCGTATCTTTCCATGAGTCTTGCCAAATACGTGAAGCTGAGCGATGGTACTACGTTAGAGGCCAAGTTGGCGACGGTGGCCAGCACAGATGTAGCAACCACTTCTACCAACGGCCTGATGAGCGCTTCGGACAAGGCCAAACTGGACGGGGGTGCCCAGAACGCCAACGCCTATGTGCATCCATCCACCCATCCTTCCAGCATGATCACGGGGCTGGACGAGGCGCTGGAGGAGAAGCTGGATGTTTCGGGGGGAAGCGTTTCGGGCAATTTGGCGGTTGCAGGGACTCTCAATGTAACAGGAGCGCTGACTAATCAAAATAACCAGGTGCTGCACAAAGGCAACACCAACAAGCTGTTGTGGTCGGGCAGCTGGAACAGCAGCGACATTACGGTGCCAGGGCTGACAGATTACACGGTATTTCGCATTGACGTGGCAGAGGCAGGCACGGGAATTTTGGCCATTCGAGAGGGGAGTTTCTTTCGAGGTGGGTCGTTCTTCACCACGGCGGATGGTACCACTTATTTAGTGGACATTGCGGCGTCGGTAAACGGGAACACACTCACGTATATCAACTCTCATTCTCGGTCTATCACGCCGGCGGGGGTAGTAGGCCCGGGCACCAAGAACACGGAGATTGCAGCGATTTACGGGGTGATTTAACAGGCGGCTGGTTGGGCTGGGGCATCGGCTTTGGCCCTTCCCAGCGTGACGCTGCCAGCATAGTGCTGGATCCATGTACGCCAGCGTGACGCTGGACCCACGTACGTTTAGGGAGGAGGATAATAGCGGAAGGAATCGTCCTCGGTAGGCAGGGAGAGTGTGGCCTCATGCCGCATATAGAGCGAGAGATTGCCTAAAATTACAGTTCCACGGGAGGCAGCGAGACGCTGCACCCACGTACGTTTAGGAAGGATGGGGTTGCCTAAAGTGTCGGTTCCCTCGGGAGACTATATTGATATTGCCCAGGACCCCTCTCCGGCCCTAACG
>CAJJPW010000307.1 GCA_905193725.1 uncultured Eubacteriales bacterium | reverse complement strand
CGCTGTAGCAGCCTCAGCCTGTTTGCCTTGATAGGTTGTATTCACAACGGTGCAGTTATATGTGCCAGCATCTTCTGCTGTCGCTGCATCGATGGTATAGGTCGCTTCTGTTGCGCCTGGAATATTGGCTTCCTCGCCCTCGTTTGGAGTAAATGTCCATTGATAGGTCAGCTCGCTGCCGGCTTTTACATCAACGATTGCATAGAGAGTAACTTCCTCACCTGTCAACACAGTTGCGGTAGCCTCTTCTCCCTTTTCGTCAAAAGCAACGGTTACATCCGGAACTTCCGGGCCCTCTGGTGCAGCTGCAGGTTCGTTTACCTTGATGGCAACTTCGTCAGAAGTTACAGTGCCCAGCACTTCCTTTTCTCCGTCATATGCAGTAACCACGCAGCGGTAAGCCGTGCCGTTCTCCCCATAGGTGGGCGCTACAATGGTCAATGTGTCGCTGGTATATCCCAGCACGCTCAGAGAACCGTCTTGTGCGGAAATCCAGCTTTCCCCATCCTTTACTTCCCAGCGATAGCTGTAGGAAGTAATCTCAGCGTTAGTAGCCATTGCAACGGTTAGCTGGATGTTAGTTCCTTCGTTTACTGCAGCCCCCTGGGTAGGTTGGGTCTCAATCACGGGTGTAGTGGCAGGAACAACAGTCAAAAACGCGGAAGCGCTCTCTGCTGTTTCGGTCGTATTATACGTTACGACACACCTGTATTCATAGCCGTCCATCTCGTCCGTTACAGCTGGAGTTGTGTAGCTAGCAGCAGTACTCTCCCCATCAGCATTGACGAATCCATCTCCGTCGCCCTTATCCACTTTCCACTGATAAGTGGGGCTCGCATCTGCCACTGTTTCGGACACCTCTACACTAAATGTAGCAGTTTTGCCTACCAGTGCGGTTGCGTCTTTCGGTTGTGTTGTGAATTCGGAGTCTGCTGCAAATGCCATAACCGGCATGATCGCGACAAGCATCAGCACAACTACAACGAAAGCTGTCATTCTCGTCTTGAACTTTTTCATTTAATCCTCCTTTTGCCTGTCGGCATTTTCTAAAAAGTATAATTTTTGAAAAGGTACATTTTAGGAGAATTTTATCTTGACTTTTTACTATATGTTGATTAAAATGTGATTAAAAGGGGAAATGAATTGTTTCCCATAAAATATACATTATGGAAATTTTAAATTATTTGTGGGCGCTGTGAAAAGCGTTTTTTTTATTGTGAATATTGCGCTGTTCTGACCGATCCGATCCCATTCGATGGTCCGGCAGCCGGGCCAAATTTTGATTGCGCACACAATAATGTTCGGACGTACTCGTTTCCGGGGCCCTGTTAGGCTGGCAGATCAAATGTTTTTTTGCCTGCATTTTTCGGTAAAGAGTGCTTTGGGCTACTCCCGTCCTTTGAGCCGCATCCTTCAGAGTGAGACTTCCTTGAAACCACTCCTCACAAACCTTTTCAAAGTTGCCCGGCAATGGCAATTCTGGTCGCCCGAACTTTACCCCTCGGGCTTTGGCCGAGGCGATCCCTTCCGCCTGTCTCTGGCGAATGGCCATTCGCTCATTTTCCGCCACAAACGACAGAATTTGCAGCACCAAGTCCGCGATAAATGTCCCCAGCAGGTCCTTTGCCTGGGTGGTGTCCAGCAGCGGCATATCGATCACCTTGATATCCGCCTCGATTTCCCGGGTAATCATCCGCCACTGCTTCATGATCTCTCCATAGTTTCTTCCCAGCCTGTCAATGCTCTTGACAATCAATACGTCCCCTTTTTTTAACTTTCTCAACATTTTCAGGTAAGATGGGCGTTCAAAGTCCTTGCCAGACTGTCTATCTACGTACAAATGGGTTTTGGGAACCCCATAATTCTGTAGCGCGTCCAGTTGTCTTTGTTCATTCTGCTCTCGCGTCGATACGCGCATATATCCATAAATCGACATATCTTCCTCCTCGTGTAACGTTTCCATTTCCCCTTCCCAATCATCACTTTCCGTCTATCCCTCGCCTCTACCATCCTTTTATTTTAACTTCTAAGCAAAACTAGAGCGTTTTCGTCTGCCTCTGCTCATCAGGATAATAGCGTCTTCGTGAATCGACAGTTAATCTCTTACCCAGGTGTGTTGGCTCTCACCTCCTTTGCTTCACTACAATACCTTGACTTACCATATGCATTGCCTCTAAAGCCCTGGCGCTTGCTCTACGCCATTGCGCCTTGCAACTCATGGAGTCCACCTGGCATATGCCCATTATGTGGCTTTAGAAGCGGCTATCCTTAAGTAATATATCACAATATTTCGAAAATGCTCGATAATACGACAAATGGACAGAGTTTTTTCACACTCTGTCCATTTATTGGTACAGTAATTCATCTTGTTTCACTGCTGTGTAACTATTTTTGGTACACGAAATGATCCTTCCTCTTAGCGGAAATACTGGTAAAAATAACACAGCAGATTTCCGTTATACAGCTTTCTCTTCTTATCGCATTTTTTCCCAAAAGCCCTCTCAAACTGAGGGTCTCCGCTGATGAAGTAATATCTTAAATCCTCTCTCTTTTGCAGATTGCGGCCTACCTGTCCCATCAGCTGCGCTGCCTGCTCTTTTTCCATCAGTCGCATCCCATAAGGGGGGTTGGATAGGATGGTGGCGTTTTCCCTTCCCCCATCGAACTGAGCGGCATCCGCCTGCCGGATATCCAACAGCTCAGCCACCCCGGCTTTCTTTGCATGCAAGCGGGTCATCTCCACGCATTTTGGGTCGATGTCGTAGGCGTGGATACACCCTGCCGGCGGATGCAGCAGCTGGGCTTTGG
>CAJJPW010000306.1 GCA_905193725.1 uncultured Eubacteriales bacterium | reverse complement strand
CCGCCACTGGCGAGCACAGGCGAGAAGCAAAAAGGCACTTCAAAGAGGAAGTGTCTTTTTTGGTCAACCCAAAGAAATTGCCACATTTATACTATGGCAGAGATTTGCCATAAAAATGCAATAGAAGAGAGGAGAGCGCTCCATGATTCTTCGAAAATATCGGCCAGAAGATTTGGAGGAGATTGCAACGCTATTTTACGAAACAGTGCACACGGTAAATGCCAGAGACTACACCCCTGAGCAGCTATCGGCATGGGCAACGGGCACAATAGATAAAAAGGCTTGGAATGCATCGCTGATGGCCCATACGTCTATTGTGGCAGAGGAAGATGGCCAGATCATAGGCTTTGGGGACGTGGACGACACGGGATACCTAGATAGACTCTACGTACACAAAGATTTTCAGCGGAGGGGAATTGGCAGAGCCATTTGCGATGCGTTGGAATCGGCGGTGCAGACGGGCACAATAACCACTTACGCTTCCCTCACTGCCCGGCCATTTTTTGAGGCAATGGGATATGTGGTGCAGGAAGAACACCGGGTCTACCGGCAGGGGATTGTGCTCATGAATGATAGGATGGAAAAACGCAGGAGATAGGGACTATCTTGTGCTTTTTGCGTTTTGACGCTACAATATTAAGTGGATTTTTATGAGAATAACTCCCACTGGGAAAAGGGATGAAAGAGGATGGTGGCAAATGCAGCAGATAGAATTATTGGCCCCGGCAGGTAGCCTGGAGGGGATCTTCAACGGGATCAATGCAGGCGCCGATGCCGTGTACTTTGGCGGCAGCAGGTTCAGCGCTCGTGCATTTGCCCCAAACTTAGAGAAAGACCAGATCCTGGAGGGAATTGCCTATGCCCATGAGCGGGGCAAAAAGCTGTACTGCACCGTCAATACCATGACATTGGAACGGGAAAAAAATCAGGTGATGGAATTTGTGGATTTTCTCTACCAAAGTGGGATGGACGGGCTGATTGTGGCCGACGTGGGCCTGAGCCAGTGGATTTTATCCAAATACCCCGACCTGCCCATCCACGGCAGCACCCAAATGGGGATTCACAATGTGGAAGGGGCTAAGCTGGCCAAAAAGCTGGGTTTGAGTCGGGTGGTGTTGGCGAGAGAGCTGAGCCTGGAGCAAATTCGGGCCATTGTGGGTGCCAGCGGCATAGAGGTAGAGGTGTTTGTCCACGGGGCGCTTTGTTCCAGCGTATCGGGAGCGTGTCTGATGTCCAGTTACCTAGGGCTGAGGAGCGGGAATCGGGGCAAATGCGCCCAACCCTGCCGCAAACCCTATGCGCTGGCTGGGAAAAAGGCCTATTGGCTGAGCACAGCGGATCTGTGTGCCATCGAGCACTTAGGAATGCTCCTGGAGGCGGGTGGGAGTTCGCTGAAAATAGAGGGTCGGATGAAGCGGCCGGAGTACGTTGGCGTAGTGGTGCAACAGTATCGCAAAGCCCTTACGTGCCTGCAACAAGGCGCTCCCCTAGATGGAGAAAAAGCGCTGTGGGAGCTGAAGAAGATCTACAACCGAGGCGGGTTCACTCAGGGATATCTGCTGGGGGAGGGAGATGTCACGTACCCTAGGAGCCAAAACCACACCGGCGTTTGGATAGGCACTGTGTCCAAAGTGAAGGGAGATGGCAGAGGGCTGATTCACACAAGCCATTCGCTGGAAAAGGGGGATGGCATCCAGATACACAGGAGCGGGAAACAAAAAGAACAACGCTCCAGTAAAGAGAGCGGCGCTCCAAAAGAGCTTGCCATGCAAACGGGAAAGACCTTGGAATATGGGGATAAGACCCAAGATGGCTATTGGGTTTTGCTGCCCCGAGGCGCGAGAGTAGGGGATCCGGTGTACTTGACCAGCGACAAAAGCCAGTTGGAGGAGGCAAAGGCCCTGGGAGCCAAGCCGCTGCAAAATAGGCGGATTCGCTTTACCCTCACCCTTGCAGAGGGAAGGCCTCCGGAACTTTTGGCCGCTTGTTATGAGTGGGAGGATGACCAAGGGACACATGCGCCCCAATCAGAAGGCCATGGTGTCGAGTTGGGCCGGGCGACAGTGTGGGGTGAAGAGCCGCTGGAGCGGGCGGAAAAGCCGCTGCAAAGGGAACGGCTGATACAAAATCTGCAAAAGACGGGCGGGACTCCCTTTGTGGCAATGGATACTAACATAGAGATCACAGGACAGCCCTTCCTCTCCATCAGCCAATTAAATGGGCTGAGAAGGCAGGCGCTGGAAGAGCTGAGCAACCTGCTCCAAGAACGGCAGAAATCCCAGAGTCGCAACAGCAAAAAGGCTCCTCTGTGTGAGTTGGAATTTCGTGACCAACAGGGAAAAGAAGAGCATTCCACTGACGGGGGACATCGACACTTTGCCCTGAGGGCGCAAGTGCGCACCCTAGCGCAGCTCCAGGCGGCTTGGGAGGCAGAGGTGCCGGTGGAGATCCTGCCTTTGACCTTTTCCCAACAGGCGTTTGCCGCTCTGGACGAATGGGCCGCGGGAAGAAAGCTGGGGTTAGCTCTGCCACCCTTTATGGACGACCAGGATGTAGCGCTAGTCAATGGGCTGCTCCAACGGCATAGAGAATTATTTGACTGGATCACCGTGGGCAACCTGGGACAAATACCTCTGGCCCAGGCCTATGGCAAGGGCATAGCCGGGGATTACTTTTTCAATTGTGCCAACACTGCCAGCCAGCAGGTGTGGCACGCCCTAGGACTCGCCCAGGTGTGTGCAAGCCCAGAACTCGCCCAGCGGGAGCTGGCAGACTTAGAGCCAGGAGGACAGTACCCTCTCTACGGGCATCTG
>CAJJPW010000305.1 GCA_905193725.1 uncultured Eubacteriales bacterium | reverse complement strand
CCAGCCGCTGCCCCACAAAGTCCTGGGCGTGCCGGCGTATGGTCTCCATTCCCTGCTGCCGAATATATTGCCGCTCCCCCTCTTTCAGTTGAAACCGACTGCGGAACGGCGATTTTTTCAGCCGCTGCCACAGATCCTCTTCCTCTGCCGGCTGATAGTCGATACCCGCCCTTTTTGCCTGGGACATCTGCAGCTTTCGATCGATGCGATACACTTTTTCGCCCTTTCGAAACTTGGCCCCCGTCTGCTTAAAATGAAAAGCCACCTGATAGGCCATGCACTGGCTTCTGGTTTCCAATACCCAACGATAATCGCAAACCCTGGCGTTTTCGCCAGATTCCCCGCCGCAAGTCACCCGCTCAATCTTTCCCGTGGCCAAATATGGCTCAATGTGAATTTCCTCCAGCATCGGCTCCTCTATGATCTCTCGGTGAGCGATGGGCAGCTCTAAAAAGATAGGCAGACGCTTATCCGCCTGTTCCTGATTTTCACAAGTGCAGAGAATCGTGACGTTTGGGTACCCCTCTCCCCAGTCCTCTGGAAGTGCCTGCGTAAAGCGATGGATGCGCTTGGTGATGATGGCAAAGTGCAGGTCGCTGCGCTGGCGGATCATCTGCCAAGCTTCTGCCCGCCAGGGATCTGCCTCTGGCAGGAAAAAGTCAGAGGTCATGCAGGTATAGACGATTTTCCCCGTACTTTGCAGTTTATACTCCCCCTGCCTGTTTTTGCGCATGGGCAGATCAAAGCTAGCTGTCTTGGCTACCAGGCTGCTGTCCTTGCCAAACTGCCCATCCCTGCGGTATACATAGCAGTTCTGGCAGCCAGGAGATATCTTTTGGCACCCGTGCCATGGATTCCATGCATCCATCCATTTTCCCTCCTTCCATCGGATTCCTCGTTTTCGCCTTTTGCCGCATTCATATCTGGTGGTGCTAGTATTCACCATAATCGCCTTATTTCCCTGTGAGACTAGATAGCAGCAACGGTTTCCGCAGGATATTTTTTGTGTCTTTCCTTTGCCCTGATCCCTATTTTCTCTTCACTTCTGGATGGTGTGCTCTCTTGCCGCTAGGCATTGGGAAAAGATCCTTTCACCGCATCGATAAATTCCAAAATCCCCTTGGGAGGATCTAGAGCATACATGAGCCCATAGGGGATGGCGTATTCCCACTCCACTGGCAATGTGACCAGTGAAGGGTGGATATCCTTCCAACACTCTATGTTGAGCAGTACGTTGCCCGTCTCCACACAGCGGTTAAACACCCCAATGTCGTAAAACTGCTGAGTATCTTCGATGTGAATCTGTGGATGGTGCTGCTCTAAATCGTTCCTCAAGAAGTCGTTGAGTGGAGAATCTCCTTTTTTCACCATCATCAGCGTTTCCCCGTATAGATCGGAAATTTTGAGTTTTTTCTTGCCTGCCAGATGGTGCCCTATAGGCACGGCAACGCACTTTTTATAGGTGCCCAGCCGGTACATGTTGCAGCGATCGAGCCATTGGATAGAGTCGCACACTCCCACGATGAAATCAAATTCTTTTCCAATTTTCTCAATCACCGATAAAATGCCGTTATGGTCGTCCTCAAAAGGGATGATTTGTATTTTATACTGGGGAAAACGGTCGCTTACATGGTACCAGAGATCCATAAATACTTTGCAGGGGTTGAGCATGGAGGTGCCCACCCGGATGACCTGACTCTGCTTGCCCTCGATTTCCCGCGCTTTGTCAATCGCTTTTTCCGAGTAGGAGATCATAAATTTGGCATCCTTGTAGATGGAGTGCCCACAGGGCGTCAGCACGATCCCATGGTTGGTGCGCTCTATCAGTTTCATATCCAGATGTTTTTCCAAAAGGTTGATCTGTTTCATGATGGCTGTGGGGCTCAAAAACAGCTGCTGTGCCGCCTTGTTAAAGCTCCCGCAATCCGCAATGGAGATAAACGTCTTGAGCAGACTATTATACATCCTATCCCCCCTTTTTGTATTTACTTTTGGTTAATACCATTTTAATCGTTTGGAGATTCCCTGTCAATCGCCCTTAGGCTAAAATATGGGTATCAGATAGAAAGATCCGCAAAGCTAAGATCATCTGGAGAAAGGAGTTTTGCTTATGTCGGATTTGATTTTATATTTTTCACGCGCAGGAGAGAACTATGTCTCTGGTGCTATCCGAAACCTCACTCAGGGGAATACGGAGGTGGTCGCCCAGATCATTCAAGGGTTCACCGGTGCTGATCTATTTCAAATTGAGCCGGTAGTTCCCTACCCTAACAACTATTCCGAGTGTACCCAGCAGGCAAAGGATGACCAAAGAAGGGATGCTAGGCCCGCGATTGTGGCCTATCCCAAAAATCTGGAACGGTATGAGACCATTTACCTGGGGTATCCCAACTACTGGGGCACCATGCCCATGCCGGTATTCACCTTGCTGGAGAAATGCCATTTTTCCGGCAAGACCATCAAACCCTTTTGTACCCATGAGGGAAGTGGCATGGGGCGCAGCGAGGCGGATATAAAAGCGTTATGCCCGGGTGCACTCGTCCAGCCCGGCCTGGCGATTCAAGGATGCAAAGTGGCTGGCGCAGAAAAACAGATCAAAAGATGGATCGAAAAATGAGAAAGGATTGTGTGAATATGGAAACAAAAGAATGCAGCGTATTCCCTATGGGAAATAAAAATGATGCATATGCCCAATACTTTATCGGGCAAAGCTACCTCAACATGTTATCTTTAGAGCAGGTGATCATTGGCAACGTAACTTTCGAGCCGAGATGCCGCAACAACTGGCACATCCACCAGGCCAAGAGCGGCGGCGG
>CAJJPW010000304.1 GCA_905193725.1 uncultured Eubacteriales bacterium | reverse complement strand
CCTACCAAGCTTGCCACTTTATCGGCATGCCTGAGTGCAGCGTGCATCTGACCCATGTGGTTACTTACTTTGCGGTAGCCCCCAAGTCCAATGCCCTTTATGTGGCCTATGAGAGCGCCAAGAGGGACGCTCAGACGCAGCTCGCTCAGCCCGTCCCCCTCCATTTGCGCAACGCCCCCACCAAGCTGATGAAGCAGCTCCACTACGGGGAGGGATATCAATACGCCCATAACACTGAGGACAAGATCACCAACATGCAGTGTCTGCCCGATTCCCTGATGGACAGAAAGTACTACCGCCCCACTTCGCAGGGCAGCGAGGCGAGAGTCAAAGAGCGGCTGAGCCAAATTGAGAAATGGCGCCAAAACCATTCTTCTTCCTAAGGCCTTGGGCACTTTTGGGGCAGCTCATTGAGGTTTTCCCGCACATAAAAAGCCATGGGAGCAACGCCTCCTATGGCTTTTGTATCTTGCCTCACACAGTGCAAAATTGACATCTCGTGGAAGGATATCTGCCGCTCACAGGGGGCTTACTGGCTGATATCCGGCCAGCAATCTATATTGCCCCACCTAGCGCTTTCACATCCTCTTAAGTCCGTTTGCATTGCCCCAATATCTCACAAGGTGATCTCGCGAGCAGAATTGGGCCTTTTTTCACTTATGAGAGAGCGCGCCTTCGCTCTGTTTGCCCTATTTTAGTCATCCCATGATCCTAGAGGCTTATTGCGTTTGCCCGCAATGGACTGCACCTCTATGCAAAATACCGCCACGCCTTGGGCCATTTGGTCTGTGATGGCAAATTCCATGCCCGTTTGGTGCTCCATCAGCAGGGCCAAGGCCTTTTTCTTTTCCTCTAAATCTTCTAGTATCCTAGCCCTACCACTGCCCACAATGCTTTGATACTCGAAACTGTGTCCACACGCTTGATCCGCCCTTATGAGTCCATGGGCGCCATCCATCTCAAACGCCACCTGGGGCGAGGTGGCTTTGGCGCTGTGAAAGTACAGTGTCCAGCTCCCATTGTGAAACGCATAGCCAAAGTTCAGCGGCACGATGTAAATCCCCTGTTCATCTGTGAGCGCCACGCGGCACACCTTGCAGGCGTCTAGAATCCCCTGGAGTGCCTTGGGATCTTTCACTTCCCGCTCTGCTCTTCTCAATTCGCCTTTCCCCCTTTTTCATCCGTCTTTGGTTTTGCCTCCATTTTACCACGGCTTCTTCTCTGAAAAAAGCCTTACTCCCTATGGCCCTTTGCACAGCTTCGATCACAAATAGGCCTCAAGCCTTTATTTTATCTAAAAAAGCCCAAAGGGTGAGAAAATTATCCTTTCAGAGACAGTGCAAAAAGTTATTGACATATGCCATTTATGTGCTATACTATATTTATGGCATATGCCATTAATATAAGTCTGATAAGCAAGGAGGTGCCAGGCATTGCCCAGACCACATAAGTGGAAGAAGATCCATTCTCTGCCCCAATACGACAGCTTTGGCCCCAAGGGGGTGGCCAAGGAACCAGCCATACTCATGTCAGTAGATGAGTATGAGGCCATACGGCTCATCGACCTAGAGGGGATGACACAGGAGGAATGCGCTCAGCAGATGGAGGTGGCACGAACTACCGCTCAGGCCATCTATAATCGAGCTCGAAAAAAGCTGGCAGAATGTCTAGTGAACGGCTATCCGTTGGAAATTGGCGGTGGCAACTACCAGCTGCGCAGCGAAGATACTGCCTCAGATTGCCCTCACTTGACGGACTGTCCCAAGCACGGGGCTCACCAGGACTGCCCCAAACACATAGTTCGCCCGGCGGACTGCCCCAAACATCTCCCTAGGGAGCACATGGGTTGTCCACGGCACTTGCCTCAAGAGCCTCCCCAGCCTCAGCATTTGAACAGTGGGAGGAAGGAATAAATGGTAGACCACGCAAAGCGAGCAGAAGAGCTATTTTATCAGGGATATAACTGTTGTCAGGCAGTGTTATGTGCCTTTGCCGATGAGCTACCTCTAGAGGAAAAGACGCTTTTTTCCATGGCCTCGTCCTTTGGCGGTGGCATGGGCAGACTCCGAGAGGTGTGCGGCGCAGTGAGCGCCATGTTTCTCATCGCGGGACTCAAATTTGGCTACAGAGATCCCAAAGACCTAGAGGCCAAGGGCCAGCATTACCAGCGCATCCAGCAGTTAGCCCACCAGTTTTCCCAGGAGAATGGCTCCATCATTTGCCGGCAGCTGTTAGGCCTCAGGGAGGGAGAAAGTGAACCTACTCCAGAGGCGCGGACAGCACAGTATTATCAAAAACGCCCATGTGCCAAGTTGGTACGGCAGGGCGCGCAAATCATAGAAAATTATTTGGAAAGGATGAAAACTATGAAAATTGCAGTGACGTATGAAGACGGAAAGATTTTTCAGCATTTTGGTCATACCCAAGAGTTTAAGATTTACACCGTAGAGGAAGGTAAAATTATGTCCTCTGAGGTTGTCTCCACTGGGGATAGCGGACACAGTGCACTTGCCCAGTTTCTCCAAGAGCGGGACATTTACGCCCTCATTTGCGGTGGCATCGGAGCAGGCGCCAAACAGGCTCTCGCTGCGGCGGGCATCAAATTATATGGCGGTGTATCCGGCGATGCAGACGAAAAAGTACAGGCGCTGTTAGATGGTAAACTGGAATACAACCCAGATATCCAATGTAGCCACCACGAGGGTGAGCATCATGAGTGCCATGGGCACCATGGGGAAGGCCACTGCCATAACCACCACGAGTGCCATGGACACGACCCACACCATGGCCCTCATCCAGAGCCACCTCATCATGGTCCACACCACGGCCCTC
>CAJJPW010000303.1 GCA_905193725.1 uncultured Eubacteriales bacterium | reverse complement strand
AGGCTAGAAAATACATGATTAAAGTGGATAAAAAGCGGGCGAACTACTATAATTTCTATACGGGCCAAGTTTGGGGGGCGGTATCTCACTACAATTTGTGTCTTAACGTGAGTAAGCTCTCTAGAGACCAAGCAGTGGAACTTATTATATATTACCTAAAGCTGCGAGGGATTTTAAAATAAATACTGTATAAAAAAAAGAAAAATAATACATGATAGTATGATTTTTTTCGCAAAAAACAGCTGCTTTTTCTGCTAGAAAAGCAGCTGTTTTTAATATTTAAATGCATTTTTGGAATGCTATTGACAAATACTTCACAGATTTTTATAATGGATAATATAATAACAAACGATAATAAACAACAGAAAAAATAAAAACAAATCATTATAGGAGGAAACGATGAGCAAATATTTAATCGGTGTTGACATTGGCACACAGGGAACAAAGTCCATTATTTTTAATGATGATTTTCAAATAATCGCCCAAAGCTTTGAGGAATCCAATCTGATCAGCCCGAGGCCAGGGGTAGTTGAGCAGGATCCAGACGAGATGTACGGTTCTGTAGTGCGGACTATCAAAGATATTGTGGAAAAATCTGGCGTAAATACGGGGGATATTGTGGGCATTGGCATGGATGGCCAAATGGCTGGCATCATGGGAGTGGATGAAAACTTCGAAGCGGCAACGCCCTACGATTCTTGGCTGGATATGCGCTGTGGCAAGTATGTAGAAGAGATGAAAAGAACGGCCGGCAAAGAGATTATCGAATCTGCTGGCGCACCGGTATCCTACAATCACGGCCCCAAAATCGTTTGGTGGAAGAGAGAACATCCGGAAGTATACGCGAAGATCAAGGCTTTTGTAGAACCGTGTGTATACTGCATCGGCAGAATGTGTGAACTCAAAGGAGAAGACGCTTATTTTGATTATACCAACCTCCACTTTACTACATTTGCCGATAACAAAAATAAAAAGTGGAATGAGAGCTTGCTGCGAGAGTTTGACATCGAAAAGGAAAAAATGCCTCGCATTGTCAGCCCGGATACGGTAGTAGGGCACACCTCTAAGGCCTTTGAAAGCTTAACGGGCGTCAAAGCGGGTACCCCTGTAGTGGCAGGATTAGGCGATCAGGCGGCAGGCTGTTTGGGCACAGGCATCATTAAGCCAGGCCTTATCTCTGATTCTGCAGGAACAGCTTCCACCTTTACCTGTTGTGTGGATTCCTATCGTGCAGATGCGAAGCACATGACTATGATGCAGATGAGAAGTGCGGTGGATGGCGTTTTCACTACTACGGCCTATATTCAGGGCGGTGGCATGGGCCTGAGATGGGTTCGGGATGAACTCACTGGCAAAAATCCACTTACCTATGACGAGCTATCTGCACTAGCAGCAGAGATTGCACCGGGCAGTGAAGGAGTTATCTTTGTACCCCACTTTGCAGGACGAGTACTTCCCAACATGAAACTAAAGGGGAGCTTTACTGGGCTGGACTGGAACCACAATATCGGGCATCTGTTTAGAGCGACCATGGAGAGCGTGGGATATGACTACAAGTACTTCCTCAGTATCGTGAGAGAAAACTATCCAGAACTGAAGATCGAAAAAATTCTGTGTATGGGTGGCGGCTCCAAGAGCCCAGTGTTTAACCAGATTAAGGCCGACATCTTAGGCCTTCCCTATGCGCCACTGACTATGGAAGAGGCAGCTCTCACAGGAAGCGCCATGGCGGCGGCAAAAGGGGCAGGACTCTGCACTTATGAGGAAGCGCTGGCAAAATTGCCTGCTCCCAAATATCAGCTAGAGCCTAACATGGAAAACCATGAAAAATATAAGCCATATGCGGAAGTGTATCTGGAAGTAATGGATGCATTGAAGGGCATTTACGAGAAAGAGGTTTATAACGTTTGAACAAAATGGTAAATGGCGAAGAAAATATCTTTGCGGAAGAGAGAAAGCATCTCATCGTAGAGCTGGTGAATAAACAGATAAAGACGACAGTAACACAGCTGTGTGAGCAGTTTAACGTGTCGCCAGCTACCATTCGCAACGACTTGCGGGAATTGGAGTTTGCAGGTCTGTTAAAGCGCACGCACGGTGGGGCGATTTGCAATAAAAAGGCCAACTATGAGCCCAACTCATATCAAAAATTGGTGGAGCAAATTGACCAAAAAAGAGCAATTGCCAAGGCAGCGGCCCGATACGTGGAGCAGGGGGATACAATCGCCATCGATACAGGGACTACTACCTATGAGTTTGTCAAGGAGATTACCTCCGTTCAAAATCTCACTGTAGTCACCAATGATGTGGAAATTGCCTCATATTTAGAGAGAAATTCCGATGCCAATGTGATTCTCACAGGCGGCATGATGCGCAGAGATTTTCACTGCACAGTAGGGCCAATTGCGCTCAATTCCCTAGAGAATCTGAATGTGGATAGAGCTTTTATCTCCTGCAATGGTATCAATGTGAAAAAAGGGGTCACCACACCTAATATCGATATTGCCAACATCAAAAAGGCGCTGATTAACCTGGGAGATGAGGTCATCTTACTGGCTGATTTTAGCAAGATTGGGAAATCGTCATTTGCAAAATTTGCGGACCTAGATAAAATCGACGTTTTGATCACAGATGGCGGCGCCAACGAGGAGATTATCGCCGAGTTAGGAGAAGTAGGCGTCAACGTAGAAGTATGTGATATGTCTACAGCCAAGGGAAAATAAAGAAAAATTACGTGCAAGGGGTTCTCTGTATGGGGAATCCCTTTTTTGTGTATTTAAATAAAAGAAGATAAAGATGGGGGGGGCGGGGCATGCTCCCCATCCATAAAAATGT
>CAJJPW010000302.1 GCA_905193725.1 uncultured Eubacteriales bacterium | reverse complement strand
AGCCGTGGAGCTTGCTCAGGAGTGGAGAAGCGATAAGATGATGCGCAAACTGGAGGCCATGCTCATCGCAGCGGATAAGGACGAAATGCTGCTGGTGTCCGGCACCGGGGAAGTGATAGACCCAGATGGCGGCGTGATGGCTATCGGCTCAGGGGGCAACTACGCCCTGGCAGCGGCAAAGGCCCTCACCGAAAACACAGACCTTTCCGCCCGTGAAATCGCGGAAAAATCGCTGAAAATTGCCAGCGACATCTGCATCTTTACCAATTCCCACATAACTGTGGAAGAGATTTAGGAGGGGAACTGGATGAATTTGACACCCAAAGAAATCGTAGCAGAACTGGATAAATACATTGTAGGGCAGCAGGACGCCAAAAAGGCAGTGGCCATCGCCCTGAGAAACCGGTACAGAAGAAGCCGGTTGGATAAAGAGCTGAGAGACGAGATCACGCCCAAAAACATCATCATGGTAGGGCCCACCGGCGTGGGCAAGACGGAGATCGCCCGTCGCCTTTCCAAGCTGATGAAGGCCCCCTTTGTCAAAGTAGAGGCCACCAAGTTTACCGAAGTGGGTTATGTGGGCAGAGATGTGGAATCCATGATTCGGGATCTGGTAGAGGCGTCCATTCGCATGGTCAAGGCCGAGAGGATGGAGCTGGTGGAGCAGCAGGCGAGAGAGAGTGCCGATCAGCGGCTGGCGGATATTTTGGCGGGGACGAACAAAAAGAGCGGCCCTGTACAGCAAAACCCCTTTGCCGCGCTGTTTGGCCAGGGGCAGCTCACTTCGGCTGACAAAGAGACGCCGGAGCAGAAGCAGGAGAAGATGTCCATGCGGGAGCAGATCCTCTATCAGCTGCGCTCTGGCGTGCTGGATGACACCATCGTGGAGATCGAGGTGGCCGTCAACAACGATATCGGCATTGAAATCGCCGGCATCGGCGCGGACATGAACATCGGCGAGATGTTCTCGGGCATCCTGCCCAAAAAGACCAAGCAGCGCAAGGTGAAGGTGAGCGAGGCCCGGAAAATCCTCCAGCAGGAGGAAGCGGATAAACTCATCGACATGGATGAAGTAACCCAGGAGGCCATTGAAAAGGCAGAGCAGGACGGCATCATCTTTTTAGACGAAATCGACAAGATCGCCGGCAAGACCATGGGCAGTGGCCCGGATATCTCCAGAGAAGGCGTCCAGCGGGATATCCTGCCCATTGTAGAGGGCAGCACAGTGGTTACCAAATACGGCCCGGTGAAGACCGACTTCATCCTGTTCATCGCGGCAGGGGCGTTCCATGTCTCCAAAATATCCGACTTGATTCCCGAGCTGCAAGGCCGTTTCCCCATCAAGGTGGAGCTCAAGAGCCTCACCAAAGAGGACTTTAAGGAAATCCTCACGGCGCCCCAGAATGCCATCACCAAGCAGTATATCGAGCTGCTCAAGACGGACGATGTGCATCTGAAATTCACAGATTCTGCCCTGGAGAAGATCGCCCAATACGCCCAACTGGTCAATGAGACGGATGAGAACATCGGCGCCAGAAGGCTACACACCATTTTGGAAAACCTGCTGGAGGACATCTCCTTCAACGCGGGCAATCTAGACACCATTGTGGAGATCACCGTGGACGACGAGTATGTGGATACCCACTTAAAGGAGACGGTGAAAAACTCCAATCTGGATCGGTTTATTTTATAGTGAAATTGGCAGGCTATCCCACAGGGGGTAGCCTCTTTTATCCGCCAGCAGTGCTGAGGAGAAGTGCTGGCCGGCAGGGAGCCGCTGCACCCGGCCGCTGTTGGGGCAGTTTGGTGAAAGGGGATCCCGCAGGCGCGGGGAGAAACGGTGCCAAAAGACGGGGAAGGCACTTACCACGTCTGCCAGGTAAGCTGTCCAGCCAAAGGAACTGTTTGCCTACTAGGGCATAACTTCGCCTGCAAAATCGCCCTGGCTTTTTTGCGGACCCTCGCCCATTTGGCGTCTATAGAGCACAGTTGGAAATGCCAAAGCCACATGGATTTACAGGGAAACTAAAGGTATTAGCCGTGGTGCGAGAGATGAGAAAGAAAAACACGACGAAAAACCAGGCGGAAAAAGTGGGGCAGACGGTAAAAACGACGAAAATCCGCTGGATGACGGCGTTTTGGTCCGGCACATGAGCCAGGGAGGTGTATGGATGAAAAAAGGAAAGACGGATTTGCGGGTTATCCCCGGCGTGGGGGAAAAGACCGAGGAGGATCTGATCAGGCTGGGGTATTCCTCCCTGGCCGCCCTCAAACAGGCGGATCCAGAGGAGCTGTATCAAAGGGACCAACAGATGCGCGGGGTGCCCATAGACCGGTGCCAACTGTATGTGTACCGCTATGCCGTTCACTATGCCCAAAATTACCAGCAAAATCCAGCGGTAAAAGACCTCCGCTGGTGGGATTTTAAAGATTAAATTGGGAAAAACCTATTGATTCCAGAAAATTCATATGATATACTCTATAAGAATACGCACTTTTGCCGACTGATCGGTTCGTGCTCTGGCCTAGCTGGAGTTGCTGATCCGTGAGAAGCAAAAGGAGGTTTAAAACGAAAGGAAGTAAAACTATGTCAGTAATCTCAATGAAACAACTCTTAGAAGCAGGCGTGCACTTTGGACACCAGACCAGAAGATGGAACCCTAAAATGAAGCGGTTTATCTTCACCGAGAGAAACGGCATCTACATCATCGACCTGCAAAAGACAGTGAAAAAGGTAGAAGAAGCCTACTTCTTTATTCGCGACGTGGCAATGGAGGGCAAATCCGTTTTATTCGTGGGCACCAAAAAACAGGCCCAGGAATCCATCGAGACCGAAGCCACCAGA
>CAJJPW010000301.1 GCA_905193725.1 uncultured Eubacteriales bacterium | reverse complement strand
CGTGGTAGAAGAAGGCAGCCATGCGGCACTGCTCGCAAAGCGAGGTAAATATGCGACACTGTGGAACGCTCAGAAAAATCTGGAGAATTACCGAAAGGAGGGAAAACAGGCGTGAAAAGAAGAAGCAATTTTAGAGTGATGGCCCGCCTCATAGGGCTGGTAAAACCTCTCGCGGGTTACATGGCTTTGGCGATTGTTATGGGGCTCATCGGCCACCTGTGTGCGGCATTTATCACCATTTTTGGAGGATATGCCGTGCTCAGCGCTGTGGATTTTACTATTCCCTTGAGCCTTACCGCTCTCTTTATTTGCATGGTAGTATTTGCTATTTTGCGGGGTGCATTGCGCTATGCAGAGCAGGCTTGCAACCATTATATTGCATTTAAACTGCTGGCCCTGATTCGCGACAAGGTATTCCGCGCCCTGCGACGGCTGTGCCCGGCCAAACTAGAGGGCAAGGATAAGGGAAATTTGATCTCGGTCATCACCTCTGATATCGAACTACTGGAGGTATTTTACGCCCACACAATATCACCCACAGCCATTGCTCTGCTATTTTCCCTGATTTTATGTCTATTCATCGGCAGCTACCACTGGCTTCTCGGCCTATTGGCAGCAGTTGCGTATCTGGTGGTTGGGCTGGTGATCCCGCTGATTACATCAAAGGCCAGTGGAGATGATGGCATCCAATTTCGCACCCAGTCGGGACACCTGAGCAGCTTTGTCCTGGATAGTTTGCGTGGATTGGGGGAAATCATCCAGTACCACATGGGCAAAAAGCGGCTGGAGGATATGAACCTGATGACAGAGAAACTTGCAGAAGAGGAAAGGCGGATGAAGCGCACTGCTGGGAGAAATATGGCCTGTACCAATACTGTAATCTTGCTATTTGACTTTGCTATGCTGTTTGTGGCAGCACTGCTCTACCAGAATAAAACTGTGTCGTTTGACGGTGTGCTCATTCCCACCATTGCACTGATGAGCTCTTTTGGGCCAGTGGTCGCCCTGGCAAATTTGGGAAGTACGCTGCAAAACACCTTTGCGGCGGGAAATAGAGTACTGGATATCCTGGAGGAAACCCCTGTGGTAGAGGAGATTATAGGGGAACCCCAAGTCGAATTTGCCGGTGCAGCGGCAGATCAAGTGCACTTTTCCTATGGAGGTCAGCTCATCCTCGACGGCATTTCGGTTTCCATTCCCAGGAGCGCTATTGTGGGCATTGTGGGCCGCAGTGGAAGTGGAAAGTCCACACTACTTAAACTATTTATGCGATTTTGGGAGGCGCAGCAGGGAGAAATTCGAATTTCAGATACAGCCATCGGCCACATTAACACGTCTAACTTGCGACAGATGGAGAGCTTTATGACGCAAGATACCCATCTGTTTCACGATAGCATCGCCAATAATCTGAGGATAGCCAAAAAGGACGCCACCGACGAGCAGATCATAGCAGCCTGTAAAAAAGCTTCCGTCCACGATTTTATCATGAGCTTGCCTAAAGGATACGACACCCTTGTGGGCGAACTAGGAGATACCCTGTCCGGTGGAGAGCGGCAACGTCTGGGGCTGGCACGGGCGTTTCTCCACAATGCACCGTTTTTACTGCTAGATGAACCTACCAGCAACTTAGATAGCCTTAATGAGGCGGTGATTTTAAAGTCTCTGGGAGAAGAGGGAGGAGGCAGGACGGTGGTGCTAGTCTCTCACCGTCAATCCACTATGCGTATTGCGGATGCTGTCTACTCAGTGCATCAGGGCAAGATAATCTAATTGAAATGAAGGAGTGTGACCATTATGAAATTAAAGAGAATGATTTTTTTAATCATAGGATGCATTTGTCTGGGATTGGGATGCATTGGCATCGTCCTTCCCATTTTCCCCACCGTGCCCTTTTTCCTAGCTACGCTGTTCTGCTTTGCCAATAGTTCTCAAAAACTGCACGATTGGTTTGTTGGAACCAAAATGTACAAAAAACACCTGGAGTCCTTTGTGAAGAAAAAGGGGATGACGGTGCGAACCAAGGTGGTGATCATCACAAGCGTCACCCTTCTCATGGGCATTGGCTTTGCCCTCATGAGTCGCGTGCCAGTAGGCAGGATCATTCTGGCCATTGTGTGGGTCTGCCACATCATTTACTTTGTTTTTGGCGTAAAAACCATAAAAACGGCTGGCATCACAAAGGTGCAGCCAGCAAACGAAAAAGTGTAGAGAAATATGGAGGCAGATGTACATGGGTACACAGCCTCTTCTTTTCTATCGCTTTTTCAAGAGAGCGCGCGGCTGGAACATCGGGCGAAAATGTGGTATAATACATTCAGTATACGGAGAAATGGGGAACTACATGAAGTTTTTGCATATGGCAGACGTCCACTTGGGAAAATACGCTTATACCAATAGTGCCAGATATCAAGACCTGTTTGACGCCTTTGCATCGGCAGTGCAGTATGGCATCCAGCAGGAGATCGACGTGCTGCTCGTTGCAGGCGATCTCTTTGACATCCGCAACGTCAACTCTCAAATTCTCTTTCAGACCATTCGCATTTTAGAGCGTTTAAAACAGAAGAACATTCCCGTGCTGGCCATTGAGGGCAACCACGATAGAGCCTTGCTCAAAGACGGGGAATCCTGGCTGGCCTTTTTAGATAACTTGGGGTATTTAAAGCTCCTCTCTACGCCAAAAGATGTAAAAGAGGGGGCGCTACCCAAAGAGGCGGTGTATGAGACAGAGACCTACCGGGTAGTGGGCCTAAGCTATCTGGGGGCAGCCACGCAAAAGACGCTGGAAGGACTGCGAGATCCTTTCCTTAAGGCGGATAAATTCACTATTTTCATGCTGCACGCGGGGCTTTCTATGGTGTTTTCGGAGGAAATGGCTAAGCTGGATAAAAAA
>CAJJPW010000300.1 GCA_905193725.1 uncultured Eubacteriales bacterium | reverse complement strand
TGAAAAATATATATAATAATATGTGTCAAAACAGTTTTATTGTTTTGTGGATTGAAAAATTGACTTGTAAAAGAAAGATGAGGCTACATATTTTATGGCCTCATTCTTTTTGCCTAAAACCCACGAATGGTTAGTGTGCTCATTAGGAATCCCCCTATACTCGGCCTAAGGACATAGGAGAAGCTCTATTGCCATGAAATAAAAAAACCAGACTTTGAGGCCTGGTTAGTGAGATTCGGTCGTTTCAAAATAAGTGGCCAGGGACAAAGTAAAGCCTCCCCCCACTGTCAGGCTGGATCATAGCCGCTCCATGACCTTGCCGTAACAATACACGCTGCTGTATTCTTCGAGAGTGATGGGGGGATACTTTTTGTTGTGAGATATGAGCTTCCCCCTGCCCAACTCCTTGATATATACATCCCCATCCACCGAAAAGATGCCCACCTCACCTACTTCCAGTGTGGACTGCCCATGGACAAATACTTTATCCCCATCAGAATAGGTGGGCAGCATACTATCGCCACTGATGCGCACTACAAAAGAAGCGCCTTGTGGAGGTGGCGAAGTGAGTTCTAACATCTCCGCCTTGGTATTATCTAAAAATTGCCCAGTCCCCGCAGATACAGGTACGTCATAATACGGTATGGGAAAAGTCAACATAGCACCTGCATCTGCAGGGAGAAATCCCTGGGTATGCTCTTTGGTAGCATAAAGTTTATTTAAATCATCCAAATACTCTATGAGTTTTTGCCTGCCCTCGTAATTGAGCTCCCGATAGCTGGTTAGCAACTTCTGCTCGTGATCGGATAGGGAGGAGAACATCTTTTGAGGCACTCCCAATAGGGTATCTAAAGAACAGCCAAATATCTGTGCCAATCTTTTGAGAAACTGGATATTGGGCTCCCGCTTTCCACTTTCATACAGAGAATAAGTAGAAGGCGCAACGCCAAGTTGGCTGGCGATGGAGACCTGAGAGAGCTTTTTTTCTAATCGCAATTGCCTAAGTACATTGTGAAATTCCATATATGCCATCCTTTACGAAAAATATCTCTTCTTCATATAGTATAGTACATAAATTGCATATCGTCAATAAAATACTTTGCAAAATGTAAAATATTATTGACAAATTTGCAAATTGCAAATATAATATAACTGTAAATTGCAAAACGTGAACTAAAGACGAAAAAGAGGATACATAAGTGAGATAAAGAGGAGGATGAAAATATGAAAGCAACAGCGGCATGCAAAAAGGGAAGAAAATTTAAGGTGAGAGCGTTTAGTCCAATTTGGTGGGGTGGATGCTGTGGCTTTTTAGCACTCATGTACTTGCTGTATTTTATGCTATATGCCATCATGTTCTAAAGTATGGGCTGCATTGGCCCAGGTTAGAAACAGGAACCTCTTATATTTAGGGATTCAAGGTGCGTCCAACTAACAAGGTAGACATAACGCAATATAAGGGAAAAAGAACAAAAGGGGAAAGCAGAAAAAATAAGGAAATGTACACAAGAGGATGGAGCAGAAGAAGATAGGGGAATGTACATAGGCAGGGAAAAGCGACGGTGAGGTAACCCACCCTATTCTCCCGAGTGGGAGGAGCACGGGATATACATAAAGCAGGAAAAAGCGATGGAGCGATAAAGAAAAAAACACGATATAAGACATCAGTTTTGTGAAAATAGATATTTTGCAGTTTTTTCTCTCCCCAAATAAAGGCAAAAGAAATCTATCAGAAATCACATGTGGCTGTAATGTTTTGGTTCCCTTCCTCATATAAGTAGAATATGAGGAAACTTTGGGGGAACCAATTATGAAAGATTACATTGAACTGAGAGTAATGGAAATTGCGGACTATATTTTGGAAAAACGGACAACAGTGAGAAATGCTGCCAAACACTTTAAAATTAGCAAAAGTACTGTTCACAAGGATATGAGTGAACGGCTGGAAAAAATAAATCCAGATTTACATAAAAAAGTAAAGAGCATTATGGATATCAACAAAGCAGAACGCCATATTCGCGGCGGGATTGCAACCCACAATAAGTACAAAGAAATTCATAAAAAACTTCCTTGAAATAAACTCCCAGTTGTATTATGATAATAAATAGATTATAATATCATTTGTGTGTCCTATCAGGAGGATACGGTATAACACAGGAGTATTGAGCGCTGTCTAATATTATCTTGAAAAGTAGGGAGAGAAATTAAATGGCTTTATTTAAGCAAAGCGACGTGGGAATTGACTTAGGCACAGCAAGTGTGCTTGTTTATGTGAAAGATAAAGGGATTGTGCTTCGAGAACCGTCTGTTGTTGCTGTGGACAAGCTGACTGGCAGAATGCTGGCCATTGGGGAAGATGCGAGAATTATGTTGGGGAGAACGCCGGGCAATATAGTGGCAGTACGCCCTTTAAGAGAAGGTGTCATTTCTAACTTTCACGATACAGAGAGAATGTTGCGCTATTTCTTGCGCAAGGTCATTGGGAAAAAGATGTTCTTTAAGCCCAGAGTAGTGGTATGTGTGCCCAGTGGCGTTACCGAGGTGGAAAAGCGCTCGGTGATCGAGGCGACGGAAGAAGCGGGTGCAAAACACACCTGCCTGATTGAAGAGCCGATTGCAGCTGCCATTGGCGCCGGGATTGACATCGGTGCACCTTGTGGCAACATGGTTGTAGATATTGGCGGTGGAACAACTGATATAGCAGTTATTTCTCTTGGTGGTTCTGTTGTAAGTGAATCTTTAAAAGTTGCTGGAGATAAATTTGACGAAGCAATTGTTAAATATATCAAAAGAAAATATAATGTAATGATTGGAGAAAGAACTGCAGAAGATTTAAAAATTAATATCGGATGCGTTTACCCTAAAATACAAGATTCAGAAATGGATATTAGAG
>CAJJPW010000299.1 GCA_905193725.1 uncultured Eubacteriales bacterium | reverse complement strand
ACAGTAGGCAGCCACGCGTTTCATGGGCAGCTCCTGTTTTTTACGGAGGACGTGCTGATTGTGGAAAGGTCTAGGCAGAGCTTTTGACAGCAAAGATCGAATTGAGCAGGAGAGATAAACTGCTGTTGTACTAAGGAGGAAAGCACAGCGAGCTTTACAGTTTTTATAAATGCAGGTGTGATTTCTACTTGTTTAACACATGGCAGCGATTTTAAGGTCATGGACTTTTTTCCCAAACAAAACACCTCCTATCAAGAGGATATGTTTTGCGGTGGCTGTTAATGCCATCAAAGGATCATTTTTGAGCCTCTCTACCTATATCGGTGAGTACTGATTTGCAAAAATCACAGGGCATGCTATAGCGCTGGTTGAGGTACGTTACACCGGCGGTCAATTCGCCGTTGGCGCCACCGTAGAGCATGGCGATGTGTTTTGCCATCTCAGGATTGGGCTTTCTGATCTTTAAAGGGAAAATGAGTTTTTTTTCGTATATCCACATGGTTTTAAATCCTCCTTATTGTTTATCCCATGGCCAAGTTTGGGTGTTCCACTTCCACGAACCTTCAGACGTAGAATTTCCAAAGTTTTGGAGCGGGCCGTATTCTTTGATAAACCGATTTTTGAGGGCCGCTAACTCAGTGGCATAGGTGTTGTAATCTGCCAGCGCCTTCTTATCCGATGGATGAGTGTCTAAAAACAAGTTGATATCGATCAGTGTAAATTCATAGTCGTTAATCTGGTTTAACAGTTCTTCCATACCTTTCATTGCATTGACCACCTTTCCATCTGTGTCTTTATTTTGCCAGGGGGAAATGGCATATAAAGCTCTTTAAAAGCTGTTCCTTTGGAAACTGTTTCATTAATAGGAAACATATCCTGATAGGTCTGGGGCAGGACGTACGTTCTTGCCAATCTCATGTTGGAGCAAGAACACTGTGTTCCCATGGGCTTTGCTTGTGTTCTCACTGCAGCAGGTTCATCTGTATAATAAAAAGTTAAACTATCCATTTTTGTTCCTCCTTACAAGATAGCAGTTTTTATGGGCATAAAACTAATATATATATATGAACGAGAGGGAATTTGGGTGACTTTGCTGGGAAAAAGGATATTACAAAAGCTTTTGGGGATGTGTATATGGCAAAATGAAATGGAGGAGATCAAAAAGATACAACACAAAAGGCCGGCATATTTGCCGGCCCCTTGTGTTGTATCAATAAATATTGATAGGGGATAGAAAGCAATAATTAATCGTCATCGCCTTGAAGAGCATCGTAACCCTCTTCGCCTGTGCGGACTTTCACGACATTTTCTACATCGTATACGAAGATCTTACCATCGCCAATATGGCCGGTATACAGCACTTTTTTAGCAGTGTCGATTACCAGATCTACCGGAACTTTGCTCACAACCATCTCTACTTTGACCTTAGGCAACAAGTTGATATCCATCTCAACGCCACGGTAGTATTTGCCTCTGCCCTTTTGTATACCGCAACCGAGCACATTGGTGACAGTCATTCCAGTAACGCCAATATGGTTCATGGCAGTTTTTAATGGCTCAAACTTGTTCTGGTTAATGAGCATAGATACTTTGGTGAGTTTCTTTTTGGAAACATCTTCTCCACCTTCGCTGGAAACAGAAATATGTTCCACAGGCACTGCTGCATGAATATTAGCAGTAACCCCTGCTTCTGGCACAGCGTTAGCCGTACCTGTTAATACTCCTGACATAGGCATAAAATCTGCGTAACTGCTTACAAGGCCGTGTTCTTCAATATCTAGGCCTACTTCCTCTTCTGTTTCCGATACGCGAAGGCCAATGGTCTTTTTAATAATGAAGAATACAATACTCATGGTAACAGCCACCCAGGCGATCACTGAAATTACGCCTAATGCTTGTGTACCTAAGTAGGCAAATCCGCCGCCATAAATAAGACCACCATTTGCAAAAGCTTCATTGCTGCCGGGAAGTGCGAAGATACCTACGAGCAATGTGCCTGTTGCGCCACATAGACCATGTACGCCAATAGCGCCCACTGGGTCGTCAATCTTTACAACTTTGTCTATAAATTCAATGCCAAATACTACGACGAAACCTGCAATAATGCCGATTACAGCTGCTGCCCAAGGGCTTACGGCATCGCAGCCGGCGGTAATGGCAACAAGTCCCGCTAGTGCGCCATTCAGCGTCATGGATATATCCGGCTTTCCATAACGAACCCAAGTAATGCACATTGTTGCTACTGCTGCACAAGCAGCTGATAAGTTTGTTGTTACGAAAATACTACCCATGCTGGTGAGGGTATCGTCTCCAGTCGCCCCTAATGTAGAGGCGCCGTTAAAGCCAAACCAACAGAACCAGAGAATAAATACACCTAAGGCTCCTAGAGTTAAACTGTGGCCGGGAATGGCTCTCGGTTTACCGTTTTTATCATATTTGCCCTTCCTTGGGCCTACCATAGCTGCACCAACTAACGCCGCTATGCCACCCACCATGTGCACAGCAGTGGAGCCTGCGAAATCGTGGAATCCCAACTGAGATAGCCAACCACCGCCCCAGATCCAATGGCCGGAGATGGGATAGATGAGCAAGCTGATAATCAGGCTGTAAATGCAGTAGGCTGAAAATTTTGTCCGCTCTGCCATAGCCCCTGAGACAATGGTGGCTGCAGTAGCGCAAAATACGGTTTGGAAGATGATAAAAGCTGGAGTGGGAACAGTGAGACCTAAAAAGTCATAGTTACCCTGAATAAAAGGATCAGGTGTTCCAATAAACGCTGTGCCCAGCCCGAACATCAGACCAAAGCCCAGTATCCAAAAGGCAGGAGTACCAATACAAAAATCCATCAGGTTTTTCATGATAATGTTACCTGCATTTTTTGCTCTTGTAAAACCTGTCTCAACCATTGCGAATCCGGCAT